>JAURZP010000282.1 GCA_030653335.1 Methanoregula sp.
CTTGAAGTGCACTGCCAGCTGGATACCAAGAGCAAACTCTTCTGTGGCTGCTCAACCGATTACCGGAGCGATGGCCCTAACACCCATGTCTGTCCTGTCTGCCTCGGTCTTCCCGGCGCCATGCCGGTGCTCAACAAACGATCGATCGAGTATGCAATGAAAGTGGCAAAGGCACTGAATTGCACAGTACTCCACGAATCTGAATTTTCGCGTAAGAATTATTTTTACCCGGACCTTGACAAGGCATACCAGATCACGCAATACGACAAACCGCTCGCAGAAGGCGGCTACCTCGAGATTGAGAGTGATGAAGGAGGAGAAAGACGTATCCGCCTTACCCGTATCCATGTAGAAGAAGATCCAGGCCGGCTTGTCCATATGGGTAATGCTGAGCGGGGAAAGTATTCGCTTGTGGACTACAACCGTGCCGGCATCCCGTTGATCGAGATCGTATCCGAACCGGATATGCGATCTCCTAAAGAGGCCCGAAAATTTTTAAACAAACTCCGCGCCACTCTTGAATATCTCAATGTCTTTGACAGCGATAAAGAGGGATCGTTAAGAGTGGATGCAAACATCTCGATCCGAGGCAACGAGCGTGTGGAAGTGAAAAATATCACTTCCTATAAAGGGGTAGAAAAGGCCCTTAACTATGAAGTTACAAGGCAGAAGAACCAGATACGAAGGGGCCAAAGGATCGAGCGCGAGACCCGGCACTTCATTGAATCAACAGGAATCACACAGTCTTCGCGCTCGAAAGAGCAGGAACACGACTACCGCTACTTCCCGGAACCCGACCTTCGCCCTCTGCATGTGCAGTCATGGGTTGAGGGGATTGTGCTGCCGGAACTCCCCGATGCCCGCAGGGAACGGTTCGTTTTACAATATGGCTGTTCATTGAACCATGCCCGCACCTTAACCGGAGAGTTGAAACTCGCTAACTTCTTTGAATGTGTGGTTGCTGCGGATCCAAAAGGGCTCTCAACTCCTGCTGCCACCTGGATTGCAGATACACTTATCGGAGAACTGAATTTCCGCAGCATGAACCTCGACCGTGTGGATGCTGCAGGGTTTACTCAACTTATTGGTATCCTGAATCAGGGTACCATCACGGATAAAAGCGGCGTCGAGGTGTTAAGAGTCATGCTCGACCAGCGTCTGAAAAATGAGCCGACTGAATCTCCCACAGCAATTGTCTCGCGCCTGAACCTCGCAAAAACTTCCGGTGATACCGGTGCCATAACCGCTGCTATCAACCAGGCAATTGATGAAAATCCAAAAGCGCTTGAGGATTATTTTGCAGGAAAAGGCGGGGCACTCAACTTCCTTGTCGGACAGGTAATGAAAAAGACACGGGGAAAAGCCGACCCGGGCGAGTTGAACCGGATGCTGGTCGAAGCGTTAAAGAAAAAGGAGGAGTAATACCCGTGCATCTGATTGTTGCTGAAAAGAATATCTCTGCACGCCGTATTGCAGAGATTTTAGGGCATGGAAAAAGGATTGTTGAAAATAAGGATGCCGGTGTTTCAACCTACAGTTTTGGCGAAACCATGACTGTTGGTCTTCGAGGGCATGTTGTTGAGATCGATTTTGTTGAAGGATACAGCAACTGGCGGAGTGAAGTGTGCAAACCCCGAAGCCTGATCGATGCAAAAACGAT
>JAURZP010000284.1 GCA_030653335.1 Methanoregula sp.
CCGAATACAAAAAGACTGTAGAAGAGATCATCGGTTATGTGATGCGGAATCTCCGTTCTCCTGAGGGGGCTTTTTTCTCGGCTGAGGATGCCGATAGTGAAGAAGGCGAGGGTGCCTTTTATGTCTGGACTTTGCAGGAATTTGAAAATCTGCTGGGAAGCGATGATGCATCACTCGCAGCGCTTGTGTTTGGCCTGACTCCGAATGGCAATTTCCATGATCCTGACAGGGGGTGCGGGTATAACATTCTCACCCGTACGCTCTCACTTGAAAATATTGCAGCATCTCTTGAAATTTCTGAGTCTATGCTGACAACACGCATTGAATCGATCCGCACCCGCCTTCTTGCAGCAAGAGAAGGGCGGGTCCATCCATCCCTTGATGACAAGGTGCTCTGTGACTGGAACGGGTTATTCATTGCGGCACTTGCACAGGCTGGAAGGGTTTTTGACAACCAGACTTATGTTAAATGGGCAAAAACGGCCCTGCAATTTATTCTAACCAGCATGCGCAGCGATGATAAGGGTCTCTTTCACCGGTACCGTAACGGCGATGCTGCGATTCCGGGATTTGCTGATGACTATGCGTTCATCATCCATGCGCTCATCGAACTCTACCAAACAACGTTCGATGAACAATATCTTGTGAATGCTTTGAAACTGAACGGTTATTTTTTTGAGCATTTCCGGGATAAAGAAAATGGCGGTTTTTTCACGGTCTCAGATATCGCTGAGGCATTGATCATTCGCAAGAAGGAGTACTATGACGGTGCCACTCCATCTTCTAACTCTGTTGCGTTCATGAACCTGCTCCTCCTTTCCCGGCTTACTGGAGATGCGAGCTTTGAAGAGAATGCTTCAGTCCTGTCACGATCTTTTGCCGGAACAGTAAACCAGTCACCGTCTGCCTGTACATGGTTCTTATGCGGACTCGATCTGGCTGGCGAGTCCCATGAGGTAGTGATTGTCGGAGAAGATGGAGCGGAAGATACAAAGGCATTGATTCTGGCGTTGCGATCAACGTATCTGCCATCAGTCACCGTCATGCAGTTTGCCCCCGGTCCGCAGGCAGATGCGCTGGGAGAAATCGCCCCGTTTATCAAAAATCTTTCCATGATCCATGGAAAGGCCACTGCCTATGTCTGTTCCGGTCATGCCTGTTCGCTACCGGTCACCGATCCAAAAGCGGTCCTTGCGCAGATTGATCTCTTAAAAAAAGCATGAGTGAAAAATCAGAGATTCTTCAGCGCGATCAGATCCTTAACCCCAACCAGTTTCCAGACAAGCGAACGTTCTTCTTTACCAATCGCAGAAGGCGGGTCAAGCGGTGAATGACCAAGGGCTGCAAGGATGTTGCACGAGAGATTGCGCTCTACGATAAGATTGACAAACTTTTCCCTTATGATCTTTTTTTCTATTGAGTCTTCCACTTCCTCTAAATATCCCTGGAGGGTCACAAACGTGTAGGCAGAGAGATCTTTTGTGTATTTTTCGATCTCTACTGAAACATACGGGCTCTTGCGGAAGTATTCGAGTTTTTTCCCGTATTTTGTTGAGAGAAAATACAAAAATGAACCGTCGAAGACATACAAAAACGGTGCAATATAGGGGTATTTCTCTCCCTGAAAGGCGATACGGCAGATGTATCCCTTCTCTATCAGGCGGTCATATTCCTGTTTTTCCATCCTTGGGATCTTTATAATCTCCATAGACACACAAGGATCTGCGTTCCCATACAAAGAAGATAAACCTTGTTAATTCTGTTAAGAATAATAAAAAATTGTTTTTATTATCTTTCAACACCGAACCCTGCCCGTTTCCATGCGGTTATACCTCCGAGCACATTGGTTAAGTCACTGTAGTTGTTCCGGGCAAGGATGCTACCGGCAAGACTGCCCTTGTAACCGGAATCACAATAGATCACAATGGGTTGATCTCTTGGGATCTCATCGAGATAAGAGGACAGTTCCCCGACATACCGGTGATGTGAATTCTTTATATGCCCTGCCGAATTACGGTTCTTAATATCCCGCACATCGTAAAGGAACGGAGATTGTGTTTTAAGTAGTTCATGGAGTTGCTGCACGGAACACGTGGGAAGTGTACTAATCTTCTGCGCGGTCTTTGTCCACTGGGAAAAACCGCCGGCAAGATATCCTGAAACATTGTCATAGCCAAGCCGGATCAAATGGCGCTGCACAGTATCAAGGGAGAGATTAAAATCATCGATAATGACAATTGGCTCTTCGTAATTGAGAACCCAGCCCATGAACGCGGGGAGCCCCTCGCGCCAGCATGAGATACTGCCCGGAATATGCCCTGCGCCAAAACTGGTGGGTGAACGGATATCGAGAATCTGGCTGCCCGATGCCATGAGTGTATTGACTTCAATCACAGAAAGTGGCATTAGATCCGGAATTCTGTGCAGCAGCGGCGCCCCCTCCCTGTTATACTGCTCCATTTTTTTAAAATAGGGCGGGACATAGGGAGATTCCGTAACCCGCGCCCGGACAAACGCGTCCTTTCCGGTGATAAGCCACCGGTTTGTGAGTTTTTCGTACCCGGTTGTTGTAAACGGGTGATCGGTGATCTCTCCGCCACAGACCGAACCCGCGCCATGAGCCGGACAGATGATCACCCCGTCTCCTGATGAAAGGATCTTTTTTTCGATACTGTCAAATATTTTTTCTGCCATCTCCGCTTTTTGTTCCTGCCCGTAAAAATCCGTCCGGGCGATATCTCCGGAGAATAGAGTATCTCCACAGAATACCATGTACGGCTGCGGTGATACCTCCATGTCCTGCAGCACAAGAGAGATGCTCTCTTCCGTGTGTCCCGGGGTCTCAAGAATCGTGAACACCAGTGATCCAAAAGTGAATGTATCTCCCTCTCTTACGGGTTTTCCATAAGAAAACGCCATCTTTGCGCCGTGATAGATCTCCGCTCCGCAGAGATTTGCGAGTTCTTGCGATCCGATCACATAATCCTCGTTCCGGTGCGTCTCAAAGATATGGGTGATGACCAGATCGTTTCTCTGTGCGATCTCTAAGTAGCACTCACAGTCACGGCGTGGATCGATCACCGCTGCTTTGCCACCGGAACCAATAAGGTAAGAGATATGGGAAATTCCTTCAGATACAATCCGTTCAAAGAGCATCAATTTCACCAGTATTGATGAACTCCGGCTCCGGCTCGTAAATAGGTTTTTAAACAGAATAGAATCCGATGCTCGTTAACGATGTTCTTCGTCAACCGTGTGATGCCTGAGATAAACGGGGTGGTTATTTCCTCCTGACTGGCGTGACTGAATAAGTGTGCAGATCTCGTTAAGTCCTACAGGTACATACCCGATCACTTCTGCGCTTACATTGATACGACGTTCGATAAAATTAATGAAAGGAAAATGACGGAGATCATTGTTGTGGTGATGACCGTGGATTGTCCAGCCATCAAAGTCCGCAGGGATATCTGCAGGATCATGCACCAGAAGGAATCGCAACTTTTTGTAATCCAGTGTTGACGACAGAACGGCTCCCAATTCATCATCGTCATGATTGCCTCTTATGAAAGTTTTCTTCCCATTGAGTTTTTTTATGTATTCTTTTGTGCTCCGTGCATGCCCGCCATACCGCAAATCTCCCAGGAAAAAAACCCTGCTCTCCGGTGAGACTGCATGGTTCCAGTTATCGATAAGGACACGATCCATCTCTGCAACATCAGAAACAAGGAATGGTCTTGAACAGTACCGGATGATGTTGGCATGACCAAGGTGCAGATCCGAGATGAGAAATATATCGTCTGCGTGTTCCTGTTTTTTTTTTGTTAATTGTAATCCGGCACTTTTTCGGAAGAGAAAAAGACTGTTCTGCCATGATTTGGAGGTGTGACGATATCCCCTGGAAATCCAGCATTTTTCTGAAAGACCATATTCTGCAAGAATCTTTTCGCCCTGCATCACGGTAATTCTGAGTCCGGTCTCATCGAGAGTCACCGGCCAGATGATCTCTCGGGATTTCATACCCCTCTTTTTTTTCGGCCCTGTTCCTTCACAAAATTCGGGCCGCGTACGGTCAATGTACGGTAGCATATCATCGGATTTTTTTATAGCCGAAAAGATCTCTTTTGCTTCATCTGGATCGAGCCGGTTTGCGATGGTCACGTGGAACCATTTCTTTTCAGGATATGCATCCCACACATTATAGCTGTATGTTATTGGAGTGAGCCCTTCAGCAATGGCTTTAGTGAGATTTTTAAGCGCATCCGAAGGTCGGACTAAAAAGGCAATAACACTCCCATTCATGCCTATACGTTTCTCCCAGCCGTCAATCAAAAAGGGGATGGGCTCGTAACGGGATGCAATCATACCGATTGTATCCAGGAGCTGATCCGGACCGATCCCTTCGTTGAGGCTCAGTGGTCCAAAAAGGGTGACATGCGGATGCTTCTCAATATATCCCTCCAACCGGAACTTTTTGGCTATGGCAGATATTGACTCTTTAATCCGCCATTTCGTCTTTCCCAGACGGATCTCAATGAGAAATATTTCATCCATGCGTGGCATCCCGGTAGATTATTCCTATATGCCGTCTTTTAAGTTAAATCTTTGACCCGGGATATGCCCGTAATAAAAAAAAGGGTACGTTCATAAAAATAAATCAGAAATCCGCAGACGATATATCCGATAAATGGAAATTGATTTGGAGTGAAAAATCTTCAATGCCCTGTTGCAATGCCTTTTGACGGTTCAAAAAAAAATTTTAAAAAAGTCCCGACAGGATCGGCTCTTTTATTCATTTTTTACAATCACGCTTATTATCCGTTAACGTGAAAATGGTAATGGAGTTTTTTAAATTAAATGATCTCTGTCATCATTCCCACGTTTAACGAAGAGGAGAATATCGCCCAGTGTCTCGTCTCGCTCTCGCACCAGAATATCCCGCGTGCAGATTACGAGATCATTGTTGTGGACGGCGGTTCAAAGGATGCCACCTGCGAGATCGCAAAGAAGTATGCGGATCGGGTGTTTATCCAGACCAGCAAAAAAGTGGGAGGGGCGCGCAATGACGGCGTCAGAGTGGCAAAAGGCGATATTGTCGCAACAACGGATGCAGACTGCATACTTCCGCCGCACTGGATAAAGACCCTTGCAGAGGATTTTAAGGATCCAAATGTTGTGCAGGTCTATGGCCCGGTCTATCCTATTGAGGAGGGAATTGGCAACCGGTTTTCGCTCCTGCTTGCAAACACCTTTGCCCGCATCGGCTACTACAGCAAAACATTTTACTATACACTCGGGTGCAATACGGCAGTCCGGAAAAGTGCTTTCATACGAGCTGGCATGTACCGCTGCATTGACGCGGGCGATGATCTGGAGATTGCGATGCGGATGAAAGATGAGGGTTGCATATATTTTGATAATCGTCTCAATGTGGGCTTTTCCATGCGGAGGTACCAGAAGTTTGGCACCCTGCAGTCACTCTACGAATGGATGTATATCGTGTCCAAAGGCGGGAATTCTGATAAATACTCCTATACCCAGAAAAAATATAAATAGTTTTTTTTAATCTCTCTTTTTACAGGCAGGATCACGATATGCCGACAGCAGATCAACCACATACAAAAAAAAAGCAGGAAGAAGGACGGATCGCTGCATTCAACCAGAGCCCTTTTGCACAACTGTTAAAAATGACAATTACCGAGGCGCATGACGGTTATGCCCGCGTAGTTATGGATTGCTGCCAGAGTTTAAACCCGCACGATGTGGCGCACGGGGGTGCGATCTTTGCTCTTGCGGATCAGGCATTTGGTATTGCGGCAAATTGCGGCAATGTTGACCGGGTCGCCGTATCTGTGCACATACAATATATCGCACCGGCAACCGGGGATCTCGTTGCTATTGCAAACCGTGTTGCTGATAACGGCAGGTACTCCACATTCCGGGTGATGGTCTATGAAGGCGAGCGTATCATTGCCGAATTTGATGGGGTCGCAATCCAGACAAATCCTCTTCCACAGTGAAAAGCGGATTTTTTTTGAAGGCT
>JAURZP010000103.1 GCA_030653335.1 Methanoregula sp.
CCGGTAAATTTTCCCTTGAGTATCGCGTCTGACAGGTTTTCCGGCACCTGGCCGTCAAGTACAACAAGAGGAATATGGCTGCGCTCTACGATCCGGGCTGCGATGATGTCCAGCACATTGTTGGATCCGGCGCCAAGACCAATCTGGCTTACAATAACCAACAACTGCTGTGGTGTGAGGGTCTCAAACCGCTTTGCACCCGGATGTTTTTTCGGGTCTTTGTCATAGATGCCATTTACTGAAGTTACGTTGATAAAAACCGACGCCCTCACGCGTTCTGCGAGCACAGCAGCGACGGCATCGGTTGTCTGGCCCGGAGTGATTCCACCCATTATTACGATCTTTTTTGATTCTGCAAACTTCTTTGCCTCGGCATGACTCTCTGCAACTTTTGGGTAGACCGCATCCCCAAGAGCAGCAATAAGAAGTGTGGCATTGAGCCGGGTAACAAGGATGCCGATCTCATCAGAAGTCGCTTCGTCCACTCCAAGTTGTCGTGCAGCTTCAATATAATCCCGGGCTGCTCCGCCCCCGCCAACGACAACAAAGAGCCGGTGGTGCTCTGCGATTGCCCTGAGTACCGGAACATAGCGGCTGATCCGGTTCTGCTCAAGGGTTGGGATCAGGATCGAACCACCCAGTGAGATGACAATATTTCTCATTGCACTAGTTTTTGTACCTGATGCTCATATAGAGTTGTTCACTATGTTTTACTGCCCGAACTGTAAAAGCCAGGAGATCTTTCCCGTTGCCGGCGGCTGTGTCGGACAAATATATCTCTGCAAAGACTGCGGATATCGCGGCTCGTTTGTGCTCGAGATCGATGGTGCAGATGCCTTCCGGGAGATAGAAAAGGAAAATAAAGACCATCCCAAATAACACTTGGAGGAGCAGGGTATGCACGAGGCACGTCAGTACGAAAAACTAGAAAATAATGCGGTGAAGTGCTCGCTGTGCAACCATCGTTGCACGATCAATGACGGCAAGCACGGCATCTGCGGGGTGCGGGTGAACGAACACGGTTCGCTTGCGGCAATGACCTACGGGAAGATCAGCGCCGAGGCGGTTGACCCGATCGAGAAAAAACCTCTTTTTCATTACCTGCCCGGCACCCTTTCGTACTCGCTGGGATCTATTGGCTGCAACTTCCATTGCGAGCACTGCCAGAACTGGCATATCTCCCGGGCGGAACTGGACAGCGCAATGCTCCGTTCTCTGGAACCGGCAGAAGGTGTAAAGCGGGCGCTTGCGAGCGGGAGTGCAAGTATCTCGTGGACATACAACGAGCCTACAATCTGGCATGAGTACGCGCTCGATATGGGCGCGATTGCCCGGGCGAAAGGACTGGGCACAATCTATGTGACAAACGGGTACATAACAGAAGAAGCACTCCGCGAGCTCGCACCGATGCTTGGCGCATTCCGGGTAGATCTCAAGGCATTCACGGATGATTTCTACAAAAAGATCTGCGGTGCGAAGCTCCAGCCGGTGCTTGACTCGGCAAAGCTCGCACGGGAGCTTGGCATGCATGTCGAGACCGTCACGCTGGTGATACCGGGTCTCAATGACAGCATGGAAGAGCAGGAGGGTTTGATCCGGTGGGTGATCGAACATCTTGGTCCGGAAACCCCGATGCACTTCTCCGCGTTCCACCCGGATTACAAGATGCTCAACCGTGGGGCGACACCTGTGGCAACGCTTGAAAAGATATACCGTAAGGCAAAAGAGCTTGGGCTTAAGTTTCCGTACCTTGGCAATGTGTATCATCATCCCTTTGAGAACACGTACTGTCCCACCTGTAATGCGACACTTATCGAGCGGCAGGGTTTTTCCAGCCGCTTTTTGGCACTCGAAGGCCAGCAGTGCACACACTGCGGCGAAAAGATTGAGATTGTGCATCATGTCTCTTAAACCCTCACCATTAGTCAAACCCGGTCCGGGCACCGAGTCCCGCTTTATTGCTGACCGGATGCTCGGTACACTCACCCGTTACCTGCGGTTCATGGGCTACGATACTACCAGTGCAAACGGTCTTGCGGAGGGAAATACAAAGGAAGATACCCTCCTGCTCGAGTTCAGCCTTCAGGAAAAACGTATCCTGCTCACCCGGGACGCCGAGCTTGCACGGCGCGGCAAGGACCGGGTGATCCTCGTCCGATCCGAAGATGTGATGGATCAACTGGAGCAACTCGTTGAACTTGGTCTTATCGAGCGAAGGGTGACCCTGAGCCGTTGCTCGCTTTGCAACACCGTGCTAAGGGAAGCCTGCGAATGCGAGATCTCTGGTGCCGATTATGCGCCAAAGGACTGGCGGGGATTATCATTTTTCTGGTGCGAGCAGTGTAAGAAACTCTACTGGAACGGTTCGCATGGCCGGATGCTTGAGGAGCGGATTGGGGGGAAGTGATGAGGGGCACAAAGACTCAGTCTGCTGATCGGTAAACGGAATGATGTGTAAAAGGCATGGCATTTGAGACGGGCAAAATATATTGAGTTACATACCTAATACTACAGAGAAATATCAGCCAGTTAAGAATTCCAAATTATCATGATATCTGTAATTATTCCGGCGTATAATGAAGAAGCCACAATACAACGATGCCTGTCAGCACTGTCCAACCAGACGGTTCCCCGCAGTTCTTATGAGCTGATTGTAGTTGACGGAAACTCCAGAGACCGGACACGGGAAATTGCCGCAGAGTATGCGGATCTTGTTTTTATCCAGGAATCAGAACGGGTTCCCGGAGCACGAAACGACGGGTTTGCCCGGGCAAAATATGATATCGTTGCAACCACAGATGCCGACAGTATTGCGGCTCCGGACTGGATTGAGCAGATACATATCTCGTTTAAAGATCCCCGTGTGGTTCTTGCCTTTGGCCCGGTAACTGCCATTGAAGATACCAAAAAAAACCGGCGCTATGTCCTTTTGTTCGATATCCTGATGGGGTTTGGGGCGGCAACCCGCCTCTATTATTATACGCTCGGTTGCAACACGATCTTCCGGTATAAGACCTTAAAGCAGGCCGGATTGTACAAGGTGATGGATGCAGGTGACGACCTGGAAGTGGCAACCCGGATGCGCAAAGAGGGAAAGGTTGTTTTTAATTCCAGCATGAAAGTCGGCTTTGATTTCCGGAGATATGAGCAGTACGGGTTCTGGCAGACGATCTTTGAATGGTACTGGATTGTCCTTTCCGGAGGTGTATCCAAAAAATTTACCTATACAAAGAAAGAATACATAACCCTGAAATCAAACGGAAAGATAATGCATCCTGAACTGCAGGAAAAATAATTACTGGAACCGGCAGAACCGGCCCGCTGCTCATCCCGTTTTTCCGTCTTCTTCTTCTTTCTGATACTTTAGTTCACGTTTAAAAATTGCAAGACTTGAAACTGCTCCGAGAATGATGTTCAGGTAGAATGTCACAAAACGCCAGAGTATGACAAAGATTCCAATCATTCCTGATGGGATGATCAGCGCATATAACGATAATGTGGAGATCTCAGTTACTCCTGCGGCACCTGGAGTGAGCGGGATCATCATGATGATGGCAATAAGAATCTGGAAGAAAAAAGATTCAAGTAAAAAAGGTCCAAGACCAAGTCCCATCATGATTACTGAAGCCACGAGGAACTCACTGATCCAGAAAAAGGTGGTTACGACTCCTCCAAAGAACAGGCCTTTCCAGGCATTTCCGGTAAAATGGGACATACTTGCAAATAAGTTATCAATCTCATGATCAGCCCGCTCAGCGATCGACTGGTGTGAGGCGGAGAATCTTCCAAGCCGCGGGACAATCCAGTTGACCAGTTTCATGAGGAAAATTTTTGTCCGTTCCGGATACCTGATTGCAAAAAACGGAATGAGGAGAAAACTGATTAAAAAGAACCATGCGATGATAACAATGATGACGAGCGCCGGGGTAAAAATAGTCTCGATATACCGGGTCATCAGGATCATGAGAAGAATCCCCAAGATGGTCAGAACGATCCCGTCAAGTACCCGCTCCATGATAACTACCGCAGTGGCATCACCAATTTTAACCCCCGCCCGGTAAAGTTCATGCACCCGGACCGGTTCTCCACCTGACCCCCCGGGAGTGATGGTGCCGGCAAGCAGACCGGCTAGTACCATGTTCACGCAGTAAGGGAGTTTTACACGGTAACCAAGCGAGCCCGACATCAGCTGAATCCTTACGCCCCAGAGCCCCAGCGCAAGAAGACGAAACAGGATGGCAAGTCCAAGGAATATGAGATTGAACGAGAGAATATAGCCAATTGTTTCCTGGTTGAAGGTTGTTGCAAAGATGATGATGATAACCGTCAGGCTAAAGAGGATTGTAAGTGCAAACCAGCCCCGTGTTGATAATTTCACCATATCTCTGACCTTAGATATTTACCTGTTCGTTATATATCTGACATTTCAGGTTGTAAGGGTTTGTTTTTTTTTTAAATGTGAAAACCACTCTGCTTTTTTTACCCGTATACTGTTTTAGGATCAAGTGGTTTTTAATAAATGAATCACTTGGGCCGGTGAGGTGGTATAACCCCTCAAATCTCTTTGACAAGAATGCTGAAAAAATCTTCAGAAGCATTGCGCTCAATCCATGGCCGGTGACCACATTTCTTTAAAAGGATAAATTTAAAATCAGAAAGTTCCCGGGCGAGCGGGATACTCACACCCTCGGCCGGGTGAGGATCGCGGTCCCCATGAATCGCCACCACCGGGCATCTGATCGAATAGGCCATACGGATAAGGGACATATTCCGCCGCCGTTCAACTGCCTCATCCCAGACACTTTTGAAAATTGCATACTGGCAGTGGAACGCCTCGTTTTCCAGAGTAACCGGATCGAAAGCATCCGCATGCGCAAGAAGACACCCCAATTTTCCAAGGAGCGCATTCTTGTCAGGAGTTTTGGGATCATCAATCTGTACAAGCAGTGACTGCGCCTCAGTACGTTGCTCAGGTTTGAGCCGGTCAAGCCGGGTCTTTGTAATTGAAGCTGCATATTGCTCTTCAAACGGTGCGCTGCTGACAAGGATCAACTTCTTAACAAGCGCGGGATACCGTGCAGCAACCATCCATGAGAGAAATGCCCCCCACGAAAAACCAATGAGGGTTACTGGTAACTGGCCATGCTCTGAAAGGACCGCCCGAAGCTCCTGGATCTGCCCTTCAAGGGAGGTCTCGGTCTGAAAGGGTTCGAGCACACTTTTTACAACGGAAAGTTCCCTTGCCACTTGCGCCATCTCACCGGGAGCTCCCGGACCCCCGTGAATAACGGCAACCGGATAGGGTCCGGGTCCCCATTTGCGTACCGGTCTCATACCTGTATCCGGTTATTCCCATGGGGTATATATTGTCCCTGTAAAATAGTCGGGCTGAAAAGAAGGATCTTTAAACTCTATACCTTACGGGCGTTCTTCATCAGAGATCCAGAAAAGCCCTGTGCCAGTATAGAGCGGAAGATTTCGAAAGATTCTTGGATTCTCATTACATGTATTTGTGTACGCATAAGTCTGAAAACAGATATGACATATGCAATTGGATGAGGAAAAAATTATGATCGATGAGTTACTTTCAGGGAATGTAAAATTCCAAAATACCATTTTTAAACAGAACCACGAACGCTATTCTGAATTGACAAAAGGCCAGCAGCCACCGGTTCTTTGGATCGGGTGTTCTGATTCACGACTCCAGACAGGGCATATCACCAATACACAGCCAGGTACCCTGTTCATGCACCGGAATATCGGCAATATGGTGCCGGCAAATGACTGGAGTCTCTCAACGGTTCTTGAATATGGGATCAAGCACTTAAAAGTGCAGCACATCGTTATCTGCGGGCATTCTGATTGCGGGGCGATAAAGGCACTGGACAAGGATCTTGATGATTCATATGTTCCTAACTGGCTCAACAATGCAATCGAGGCAAAACAGAGAATCGATGCGAAAATAAAAAAACCGTCAACCCCAAAAGAACAAAAAGAACGCTCCCGCATGATCGAGCAGGAGAATGTCCGGCTCCAGATCGAACATCTCAAAACATACCCGGTTGTAAAAAATGCGTTAAAGGAAAAGCGGATCGATATTCACGGCATGTATTATGATTTAGAGACCGGGGTACTCTCAAAAATTGTATAAAATTAAAGTTCCCGTTCAATCTCTTTTTTGATCCGGTCAAGCGCAATGCGCCCGATACGGGTGAGTTTTCCATTCACCGTGACAATGGGTAGCGGGGGAAAATCTGTCTCGATTATCTTCTTTACATAATCCGGTACACCGTCATCCAGCAGTGTTAGTTTGAGATCTACCCGTTCACCGTACTCTTTCCTGAGTGCTGCTGCCAGTGCATCGAATGCTGCTGTGAGTTTTCCTGTTGGGTAGCAGTCGGATAGTCCACAAGTCCGGTTCTCATCGCAGGGAAATGGGCAGCATTCAGAATCTTTCATGCCGATGACCTCGATTTTTATTGTGCCAGTCATACTTGTACTATTTGGCAGAGACATTATATCAGGATTGGGAAAATGACAGGGAAGGGATTTGGAGGGGGCAAAACTTCTGATAGAACCATCTCTCGCTGAGGCGGATCTCCCGTATCTCTGCAAGTAAGCGCTCAAAGTAATCTTTTCCAGGGAACGTACCATTTTCCATCCTCTTTTTATCAAGTACGTATCCCTTGACGGCAAATTCCCGCAATACCCGGGTTGCCCACTGGCGGAACGGGGTGGCTCTCTTTGAATTGATGCGGTATCCGACCGAGATTATGGCATCAAGACTGTAGTATTCAAGATTCCGTGAAACGTCGCGGTTTCCTTCAGTACGAACTATTAGGAATTTCCTAATAGTTGCTTTGCGGGTCAGTTCACCGCTCTCATAAATGTTTTTTAAGTGTACGTTTATTGTCGGAATCCTTACATCAAAGAGCGCAGCCATCATCTTCTGGCTTAGCCAGATCGTTTCATCCTCGTACCTGACTTCGATCGATTCTTCACCGGCAGTTGAAGTAAATATCAGGAATTCTGCTGTGCTGTTTCTTATCAGATTCCTTTCATGCCCGGTCATTTCCCACTTCCCTCAACAATCGCAATCTCCTCCCCCGTCAGCCCGTACAACTCGAACACCCGTTTATCGATCGCCGCATCCATCGCATCGAACCTGAACTTCATCACGAGTTACCCCGCCTCCGTGGTGTCGGATGCAGTTTCTGACCATTCGATCAGTTTCATCTTCAGTTCCTTTTTTGAGGGCAGGTAGAGCTGATACTGGGAAGCATAGATGTTCGCATTCTCCGGCAGGGTGAGTTTGACGAGAGCATCATTCTTTGTCTTGCAAAGAATCATTCCGATAGTCGGGTTCTCATCGTCGAGTTTCACCTCACGGTTGTAATAATTGACGTACATCTGCATCTGGCCGAGGTTCTCGTGCGTGAGTTTTCCGATCTTGAGGTCGATCAAAACATAGCACCGGAGGATGCGGTTGTAAAAGACGAGGTCCACATAGAAATGGTCGGCATCGAAGGTGAACCGTTTCTGCCGGGATTCGAAGAGAAATCCTTTGCCGAGTTCCAGGAGAAATATTTCCAGTTTATCGA
>JAURZP010000295.1 GCA_030653335.1 Methanoregula sp.
TCACCACTCAGTTTGAAGGGGGGATTGAAATATGCGTTTTAGGTTGTATCCTAGCTCTGTTTCCGAAACATTAATTCGAAAATCACTTTCTATTGTTTGAATAATTGATTCATACTGTGTTTTTACCTTATCAACTGCTAGAAAATGACTATCGATCGAATCACCTTTCGTAAGAGTGAATTTCCCGTCTCTACTAATACTTTCTTTAACATACCCATCTTCCGTTCTAAAAATCTGTTTCACACGTGAGAGACTAACTCCAGAAACTAATCCTGGATTCATTTTTAATCCATCGAGAACATCTTTAGGGCGTCCCCCCCAAAACAGCATGGAAAAACGACGTAACGGTCCATCATCCAAAAAATCAGTGCCATTTAAAAATGAATTCTCATACTTTAACCCAAAACCTTCACCTTGACCAATTGCACATTTATTTTCAAGAAAATTTGATGCAAACCAAGAGAAATCAAGTTGACTATTATTAACTGATACGAATTCATCAACAAAGACTTGCATTTTTTTGGAACCAATATTGGTATGTAAAAGCCAAAATCTCGCATCAGATGAATCTAAATAAATAAGTTGTTTTTCAGTACGACCTTTCTTCAAATGAATATCCGGAAATTTAATAATTTTGAGGTTGGGGTTATCGGTAGGTTTGATCAATGAATATTTTGGAAGATGTGAAATTTTGCTAGGATCACTGACATTTGATTCGATAATATACGTTTTTATTTTTTTATCGTTTTTTTGTTCTTCAGATTCCTGATCGTCATCTTCAATTTTCATTAAGTAACTTTGGAGACCATCTTTCATTTCCTTCATGTCTTTGGTTTCTTTTAACGATGACATCCCGGCCTCAACTAATTATAGTGTAAGATATTTGTTTCCCAGTGTAAACATCAATCGTATAACATAAAAAGATTCTTTGGCATTGGACCTTCTTCTGATTCTGACCGTAATCTCATTATTTTTATCATATTTTTATTTCCGATCTCCAACTTTTCTTTAGGTTCTGTTATCTTTGCTATATTTGTTATCTTCAATATCTAATTCCTCAATTTCTGAAGGAAACAAACCCAAAGCGAACCAGAATATAATCTCCGAAGTTTTTCGTTTTTGTAATCGATCATATCGTTCCCCCCTCCGCTCATCCACACGCCCGGACCCTCAACCCCCCACCACTCCTATCCCACCACACCCCAAAAAAACCAGACACAGCCTCATCCCCCTCTCCGGCATCAAGGCCTCGCCACCCCCGGGCCCTGACCCGACCGAGCACAACAACCCAAAACGAAAAGCAGCCAACCAATAATTTCGTCAAGGCGATAGAAAATCGCGAACAGGGAAAAAAACCCGGGCATGCTCGTTCACCTGGATTCAGCAGAATTGATCGCCCGCCCCAACCCCCGCCTCCCACCACTTTAAACTTTAAGTAAATAACAAAGTAAATAACCCGGGCCACCAATCATCATGAAAAGGAGAGAACAAAAAATGCAGAACGATATCCTCTCCATCTTAAATGAATCCGAAGGGCTCAATGCGAAAGTCTTCTCGCTCGTCCGGCTGAAGCTGCTCGCAAGCCTTGCCGTACTCGGACCCGATGGGGCCACCTACCGCGAACTCAGGGCAGCGCTCGACATCAATGACGGCGTGCTGTTTGCCAACCTCAATGTCTTAAAAGACATGGGCTACCTCACTTCAGAGAAGATCACCTCGGAAGGAAAAGAACTCGAACTCTATAGCATCACGACCGAAGGGCAGGATGAATGGAAGAGAACAAAAACCTGGCTGTGCCGGTTCCTCCACTGCGGAGCTTGAGACCATGGAAAAACGGAAAAAAGTTATTGCCATCTTTAAAGAACTGGGCTTTGAATTCGATATCACACGGTTCGATGACCGGCTCATCGCCCAGAAACTTGTCTGCCTGCTTGAACTCAGGGGCATCGATCTCGGATATTCCTGCAGCCTGTATGTACGGGGACCATACTCTCCGGACCTGACGCAGGACCTGTATGCGTTCACCAGCGAGTTTGAGAACTTAGAAACCGGCTCCCGGTTAAATACCCGGGAAAAAGAAGCAGCCGGAGAGCTCGGCAGGATCTTCGGCCTCAAACCGGTCCCGCTCGAAGTTGGGGCAACCTACGGGTATTATGCCCTGCGGCAGAACAGCGATCCGCCCGAAGCATCACGGCAGGTCAAACGGCTGAAACCGTTCTATTCTGAAGCCCAGATCGCTCTCGGTATCTCAAAAGCAAAACAGTTCCTCTACAAACCCACACCAGAGGATCTTGAAGAGCTGAAGAAGGAGACCGGCATCTGGCAGAGGGCTTCATTAAAAACACTGGAGCACTAACCCGATGAAGAGCGGCACGATCTGGCTCGTGGATCTTTCGAATGCAAAAGGGCATGAGCAGCGGGGGATGAGGCCTGCAATTATTGTCGGCGTTGCAAACGGTCTCATCCTTGTCGTGCCCCTGACCAGCAGCATGAGCAGTGCCAGGTTCTCGCATACGTACACGATTACTCCTGACGTGCACAACGGTCTCGATACTGATAGTGTTGCGCTCGTATTTCAGATCGTTGCGCTGGACCGGGAAAGGTTCCAGCACCGGATCGGCGCTATTAGTGAACACCAGCGGCTCGCGATCGTTGCTCTTATCCGGGATCTGCTGGACCTGGATTAATTTTACCTATCAGGAACCCATTTTCAGGATCTGTTATTCCCAAAATAACATCGGAGATCTGCTCTTTCATCCGGACCACTTCTCCGACGGTAACTCCCAGTACCCGGGTAAGAGTATATGACCATTTTCCCGAATTTATTAGGTAAAATGGTGAATTATGATCCAACATTTTTTAATTCGCGATTTAATCGCTCCATTTGCCATATTTCGCTATAAAATGACCTCTAAAAATGTCCCTATTGTAGCCTTTTGGATGGCCGATCGCCAGCCGGATGGGCTAAAGTAGGTGAAAAATGAAAAGAAGGCCTGTTTATGGGGTCAAATCGAAGTATCTTCACTTCGGAGATCGACGTAGATTTCACTCATTCATCCTGACCGCCTGTCCATCCAAAATATCCAGGAGTTTTACAATCGAACAGGGGGTGATCTGAGGTAAAACGGGGCTCATTTTGGGCTTTGTTTGGGAATTTTAAGGGAACGGAGGCCGTAGCGTGCCCGGATTGGAGACGTTGTTAAGTGCTTAGAAAAAGGGGGTTTTGGATGGTGTTAGTAAGGGAGGCGATGGTGAACTTTTTTTATTTCAGGGTTCACTTAAATTTTTTTCACGCAGGTTCTGCTCAAAAGTTTTCAATCAAAGTGTGGCTGAAAAATTTCAGGCAATGTCCGGTTGATCGATACGCGACTTGCAAGCAGGGTCCGTAGGGTCAATTGAAATTTTCCGGGCAAGGT
>JAURZP010000302.1 GCA_030653335.1 Methanoregula sp.
AGTATCCCTCCTGATCTGTCAATAATCTGGCAGGACTACCTTTTTTTTTACGGATTGGCAAAGGAAACCTCATACCCGCTCATTTCGCCAGTAAGTGAATATCCGAAATAACATCATTTCAGGAGGTTACAGAGCCAACAGAAAACCGGGATGGAAGATGAATGAGTAAAATGATGGTAGTGTAAAGATCCAACTGTAAATTGAACAACCCTGACACTAATTGATCAAATGTAACTGATCAGTAACGTATAAACCCATCGAAGCAATTCGAAAAAGATCTAAATCGTTCAGATCCCAGGATCATCGTCAATGAGGATTACAGAGATCATAAAACAGCCGGATTTGTATGATTGTACTGATACCGGAATGCGCTAAAAACTATCGGCTTTCGCATCCGGCATGCGTTTTTTAATAATTGCAGTTGAGCTATGGCAGACAGACTCTTTGCACATTTTATTTACAAACCGTTTTATCCACTATGCGAATACCTTATGCAGTATCTCTGTCAACATTTATGCAAACCGGCATTTCCTGTACGAAATCCGTATTGATCAGTAAAAACAGTGCCAAAGGCAGGATTATTAAATGGGATTTACGTTCTTCTTTAGGGATTTTCAGACTCTCGATCTCATCAGTGAATATGTGCTTCCCACCATACGACAGAGGAGATATATCAATATCTGGAGTGCAGGGTGTTCTACGGGTCAGGAGCCCTACACCATTGCGATCCTCCTTAAGGAAAATATCGGCCCGATGCTATTCCGGAACGTGAGGCTCATTGCATCAGATATTGATGAAAATAACCAGTATGGTACAATAATACGGGATGGTAGCTACCCTGCAAAAGAACTCAAACGCATTCCTCCCGAGATCTTTGAGCGCTACTTTGTTCCTGATCCGGAGAGGCCGGGTTACTGCCTGATTGATGAAGAGATCAGAAAAAGAGTTGAATTCCAGCAGCATAATCTCTTACTTTTAAAGCCCGTGCGGGACGATTTGAGCCTGATTGTGTGTAAGAATGTCTTACTCCATTTCACCGAAGAAGAGCGGGTCAACGTGCTCAAGATGTATTATCATGCCCTCAATGAATCCGGTTTTTTGATTGTTGAGCATACCCAGAAGATGCCTGAGGCCTTACAGGGACATTTTGAGCAGGTGGTTCCCTATGCCCAGCTCTTCCGGAAGGTGAACGGGCGTAAATGAAGATTGTAAATCTTACGCAGGGCAGTGCAGTCTACACCTCCAATGCCTACCTGCTGACCGGTACATGGAATGCGATTCCTGATGTCAACACGCTTATCGATACCGGAAGGGACGAAAAAATTATCGGGGCCATTTATAATTCCCCTACCGGGGTGGGTAAGCGGAGGCTTGACCAGGTGATCCTGACGCATTCCCACTATGATCACGCGTCCCTTGCCCCAAAGATAAAAAAAGAGTTTGGATCCGTGGTATGTGGAAGTTCTCCGAATTTTGAAGGAATTGATCGGGTCTTGAAAGATGGGGAACATATCCGGGTTGCAGATCTCGATGCAATGGTGATCTTAACCCCCGGCCACAGCAATGATTCTCTCTGCCTGTACTGTGAGGGGGATGGAATTCTTTTTATTGGGGATTCACCGATTGTCATCCAGACCCGGGACAATACGTACGAAGATGCATTCCTCCGGTCCCTTGAGCGGATCGCGGCTCTGGATGTCAAAGCGATTTATCACGGTCATGGCAGTCCGTTCCTGTC
>JAURZP010000316.1 GCA_030653335.1 Methanoregula sp.
AAGAATAAGGGTGCATGCCAATCAATAAAATAACTGGAGAAACAAGAATCTATCTAATCCAAATCTCAAATATTGGAGATAATAATCCATGACTTCGATAATTACTAAAACCACAAATAAAACGTCATTATATCTTCCTTTTTCTTCGGAAGGGGTTTATTATCAAAGTCTTGTAGAGTACTCGAACAGTTTATCGAAAAATTATTGTGAAGATAATCACATTTCGGACCGGAAGACAAAAGGTCAGATTTTTACCCCCCCGAAAATCGCAACATTTATGGCGGGACTATTTACCGCTGAAAAAAGCAAGATAAAAATTTTGGATCCAGGGGCTGGAACGGGTATACTTGTCGCAGCTATCTGTGATCGATTCATTCAGGAAAACCGCCGCGGTCTCGAAATAACAGTTCATGTTTATGAGAATGACAAAACTGTATTGCCATTTCTTCAATCTACTTTGGAAGCCTGTAAAAGTGCTCTTGGTGAAATGGATTGCTCGATGGATTATCAGATATTTGAAACTGATTTTATTCTTCATCACGCAAAAATTGAAAAATGTAAAGATTGTACCGTTTCTTCACTCGATTTGAGTACCAGATATGATTTGATAATTTCAAATCCACCATACTATAAATTGAATAAATCTTCTCCTGAAGCATTGGTTTTACAGAAATATGTATACGGCCAGCCGAACATTTATGCTTTTTTTATGCTGCTTTCGGGTATGATAATGACCGAAACCGGCGAGATGGTATTCATCACCCCCCGTAGTTTCTGCTCGGGCCTTTACTATTCAAAAATCAGAAAATGGTTCATACAGAATCTCACCCTCGACCGCCTTCATCTTTTTGAAACCCGGAAAGATATGTTCGTTGACGATCAGATTTTACAGGAAAATCTTATTTTCCATGCAACAAATGTCCTGCCAACAAAAGAAGGAAAGACGCTCCTCAGTGTGAGTTATGATCGACAGTTCACCCAATACCAGGAATTGACAGTTCCATCATCCGACGTTGCCTATTGCCGGGGAGATGACTGTTATATCCGGATTCCTACTTCGGAAAACGATCTTAAGATTATTGAGATCATTGACTCGTGGCCACAAACCCTCAATACATTAGGGTTCGAGATCTCAACCGGTCCCGTTGTAGATTTCCGGGCTTTGAAACATCTCAGGGCCACAATAGAGAATTCAAATTGCGTCCCTCTGTTATGGATGCACAATATCAAAGGCATTGATGTTGAATGGTCCATCGAGAAGAATGGTAAAGCGAAAGCAATCGAAGTTAATCCTGAATCGAAGAACCTCGTAGTACCAACAAGAAATTATGTTGTTTTAAAACGATTTACGTCTAAAGAGCAGAAAAAAAGAGTTCACGCTGCAGTGTTGAATGCGGACCAGTTCTCTGATTTTGAATTCATTGGCCTCGAAAACCATTTGAATTATATTCATAAAAAACGAGCCGCTATGTCTCTTGACGAAGCGTATGGCATTGCCGCTCTCCTGAATACAACAATTATTGATCAATATTTCAGAGCGTTAAATGGGAATACTCAGGTGAATGCAACAGATATCCGCGTGGTATCAATGCCGGATTATGATAAAATTATCGCCATTGGGAAATTGATCAAGAAAAAGAATCTGAATTCAAAATTTGACTGCGATGATGCGATCTCAAAAGTATTAAAAATCGAAAAAAATCTCGTGAAAAATTAGGGCGCTGAACTACGATGAGCAAGATAGATGATGCATTAAATATTCTCACATTAATGGGGATACCCAAAGCACAGCAAAATGACCGGTCTGCGTTAACCCTTCTCGCCGTGCTCGATGTCACGAAGAAAACCCCTTGGAAAAATGCAAAAGAGCGCCCGATTATTATTCACGATGTCATGGGATTCATTAAGGAAAATTATGCAATAACATACGCCGAAAATTCAAGGGAAACGATAAGAAGACAAACGCTGCACCAGTTTGAACAGGCCGGGATTGTTATCCGGAA
>JAURZP010000319.1 GCA_030653335.1 Methanoregula sp.
GCGGTTCTTGGTACACTGGATGCACTGTTTTCAGATTCCGGAGTCTCAGTTGATACAGCGAACTATAATGCCGGGCGGATCTGGAAACTCTACGGGACTCTCGCAAAAAAAGGAGATCACACTACAGAACGCCCGCACCGCCGAAGCCGGATCATGTCTGTGCCGTGTTCTGTGGCGGTTGTAACTGCTGAACAGTTGCACCATCTCGCCGCACAACTTCTTACTGAAACAAACACACAACACCCAACAGTGCCAGGCACACACCCCACGGCAGGAAAAGAGAATGTAGTCAACTTGGGAACCTGGCTCACGGGTCACGGGATCGCCATCCGTTCCCAAAAACCTTACGGTAATGGCGGCACACTCTTCACGCTTGACCAGTGCCCGTTTTCATCTGCGCACAAGGACGGGGCGTATGCGATCCAGTTAAAAAACGGCGCAATCCATGCGGGCTGCCATCATGCTTCGTGCGGCGGCGGGAAGCAGCGGTGGAAGGAACTGACGGAGAAGTACGAGACTAAGAAGGAGAAGCACGACCGGCAGGAGCAGTGGAACAAGGTATGGAGAAAAGTGCGGGCGAGGGCAAAGGCGGGGGCGGAAAATCAAACCGTCCCCACGGGTGATGCAACCGGGCAGGATGCTCCGCGCGAATACGCGTTAACCGATGCCGGGAATGCCGAGCGACTGATTGCACAGTATGGCGATTCGATCCGTTACTGTGCTACGTTCAACTCGTGGTACCTCTGGAACGGAGAAGTCTGGGTCAGGGATGATGCCGGCCGGATGCTGCTCATCGCAACCGATGTCGCCCGCTCAATCCACCGCGATGCAGCCGAAGCCCAAACCTCTGATCGCTCCCATGCGCTATCCCGCTTTGCGATCCAATCAGAGAGCCTGCATGCGAGAAAATCGATGATCGATTCGGCCGCCCCGCACATCCCGGTCCTGCCCTATGAGTTCGACGCACACCCGGAGCTCTTCAACTGCCGTAACGGCACCCTCGAACTTGCGACCATGACGTTCCGAAAACACCGGAAGGAGGAGATGCTCACAAAAAAGGCAGCAGTCGATTATGACCCGAAAGCGGAATGCCCCCGGTGGCTCGCCCACCTTGACCTGATCTTCAAAGGAGATTACGACTACATATCGGGCTTCCAGTCCATGTGCGGATACACCCTGCTTGGCACAAACCCGCAGCAGATCATGTTCATCCTTTACGGCAGGGGAAGGAACGGGAAATCAAAGACGATAGAAGTCCTTGCAAGGATCTTTGCCGACTACGCGGTCAACATCGCAGCCGACTCCCTGATGGCCAAGCGCTTTGAGAACGCCCGCTCCGACTTAGCCCGACTCGCAGGAGCCCGTCTTGCCACCGCAGCTGAAGGAGCAGAAGGTGCACGAATGGACGAAGCGATCATCAAGCAGATCACGGGCGAGTACGTGATCACGGTCCGGAAACTCTATGAAAACGAGTTCGAGTTCACGCCCGTTGCCAAGATCTGGATGACTACCAACCACGAACCCGTCATCCCCGGCACTGATGACGGTATCTGGCGCCGTATCTGGATGGTGCCATTTTCAGTCCAGATACCGGAGGAGAAGTGCGACACGGATATTGCAGCAAAGCTGTTGTCGGAGTCATCCGGGATTTTGAACTGGTGCCTTGCCGGGCTTTCCCGGTATTATGCAAAAGGGAACCGGCTCGTGCAGCCCCGGAAGGTTTTGCAGGCTACGGCTAACCTGCGGACGGTGAGCGATACGGTGGGGCTGTTTCTTGCGACCGAGTGTACTTTTGAATCGGAGGCGTGGTTATCAAGATCTGCGTTCAGGGAGATGTTTGAGAAGTGGTGCACGGAGGAGGGGATACACCGGGCACCGACTGGCAGGAAAATTTCAATGGCGCTTAGGGAACGAGGAGTCAATGAAGGTGGACGATCCGGAAATGATCGGAGATGGTCAGGAATCCGGTGGAAAAATCTGAATGAGCGTGTCGAGTTCGAACAAACCGGGAATTACCAGGATGTGCTTACCCATGCTTCATGAAACAAAAAAATCGATCAAGTGCGTCACTTGCGTCACTATGTACCCTTTTCCCGGGATCTCTTACGAGAAAATAGTACAAAAAAAAGATCCCGGAAATGGCATGCAATGTGACGCAAGTGACGCAATGTGCCGGAGAATAAGGACCTACCGGAACCAGAATAGTATACGGAAGAACGATGCATATGATCTAGTGATGGAGAAATCTGTATGGCAGAAATCGTGACTGTAACGGAAGATGAAGCAGCAAAACTGGCACTTGAAGGGGACGCAATTATTCTTGGCGGGGTTGAAGTGCATGTGCAGTTCGTCCGCCACAAGGGAAATCCCGGCATCCAGATTGATTATACGCCACCGTTTGGACCTGATGATTGCCCGGACTGGATGGAGGATATCAACAACCGGATCGCCGGACTCTGCCGGTCGACGGTCATGACCATGAACGACCATGCAAAGAAACGCCTTCTCAATCTCGTTGAACAAGATGGCGGGAAAGACCGTATGATCTACCGGTTGTTTGTGACTTCGCGTATCGAAGACGATGGATCGCGTGATAAACAGGTTCATGATTTTATCGATCCGGATTTTTTGCGGGTTGATGCCGGGATTGCAAAACGGGCAAAGGATGCACGGCGGGAGATCGAGCGGGTGCTGGGGATAAAGGATTCACAATAAACGCGTATAACTCTGGTTGGCCAGAATTACCGGCAAAACCGTAAAAATAATATGGAGAAGAATTAGGATCGAAATCCGGATGAGTATGATGTATGAGCGTATGAGAGATGACCGTATGGGAGGACTCCCTTCATATCACAGCGTACACTCTTACATGATACATCTCCCGCTTTCCTTAGATACTAAGGTACCCCATCACCACCCCCCTAAACGGTCCCGCGTACATTTCAACAAATATACA
>JAURZP010000323.1 GCA_030653335.1 Methanoregula sp.
GGCTTTTTATCCGGTTATAGCGGGACGGTTCCACAATAATTTCCTGTGTTTGCTGCGCTGGATTCTCTGCCATCTTTGTCCCGTCCGCTCTGGATCGTTTTTATCGGAACAGTTTTTTTTAACTGATCCTGATTGTGATAAGACGAAATCCGTATGGATGGTATTTATAGTGTCCGGGATGTGCACGAAAAACAGTATGCCGGAACGCTGTCTGATTTACAAATATCAGACAGGATCACGCAGTTTCGATGTTGTCAGCTTCTTGTAAACCGAGCACCCTGATTGAAGTTTCCCTCATCCGGAACTTCTGGATCTTGCCTGTGACTCCCATCGGGAAATCATCAACGAACATAACATACCGTGGGATCTTGTAATGGGCGATCTTTCCCTTGCAGAAATCTTTTACTTCCTGTTCCGTCATGTTCTGACCGGGTTTCATCTTCACCCAGGCACAGAGTTCCTCTCCGTACTTGATATCCGGCACACCCACCAGGTATACATCGGCGATCTTCTCGTGATGGTGCAGGTACTCCTCGATCTCGCGCGGGTAAATGTTCTCTCCGCCCCTTATGACCATGTCCTTTAACCGCCCGACAATCCTGAAGTAGCCCTCCTCATCCATAGTACCGAGATCCCCGGTATGGTTCCAGTGGTCCTTGTCAAGGGTGGCGTGCGTGGCCGAGGGATTGTTGTAGTAACATTTCATGACACAGTAGCCACGGGCGCAGATCTCTCCGATCTCTCCGATCGGGACGATCTTGCCGGTCTTGGAATCTACGATCTTGAGCTCGGTGTGCGGGAATGAACGTCCGACTGTGGATACACGCCGGTCAACCGGATCTTTTGTCGTTGTCATGGTGACACCGGGACTGGTCTCGGTCTGGCCGTAGACAATGACAATCTCGCTCATATGCATCTTCGTGTTGACCTGTTTCATAATCTCTATGGGGCAGGGAGAACCCGCCATGATACCGGTACGAAGAGTCCGTAAATCGTATTTTGCAAAGTTCGGGTGAGTGAGCTCGGCGATGAACATCGTAGGAACACCATGGACGGCGGTGCAATGCTCTTTTTCGATCGTTATTAAAACTTCTT
>JAURZP010000325.1 GCA_030653335.1 Methanoregula sp.
AGTATATGAATCATGACTATATGAATCATGAATTGGCATTTGCAGCCGGACCGTTAAGGCGGAAATGAGTATGACCAAAGAATCGCTATACTTGCGGCTTGATTACGAGCCAAAAAAAAGTGATCTCATCTGCCGGTGGTATATCGAACCGGCAGAAGGCATGTCACTGGATGAAGCGGCAGAGAATACCGTAACAGAGAGTTCGATTGGGACCTGGACCGAGATCAAAACGGCAAAAAAATATACCCAGCGGCTTGCTGCAAAGGTTTTCAGAATTGACGAAAAGACGGGGATCGTTGACACCGCATATCCGGTCGAAGCGTACGATCCCTATGACATATCCTGCATTCTCGCATCCATAGCCGGCAATATTTTCGGCATGAAGTGCGTAAACAACCTGCGCCTGATGGATGTCAGGCTGCCCAAAGAGATCGTCAAAGCGCATAAAGGTCCTGAATTCGGGATCAAGGGGATCAGGAAACTGGTAAAAGTTCCGGATCGCCCCCTGATCGGAACGATTATAAAACCCAAGATGGGGCTGAACACAAAAGACCATGCACAGGAAGCATACGATGCATGGGTTGGCGGTGTGGACATTGTCAAGGATGATGAAAACCTTACTGGTCAGGCATTCAATCCGTTCTACAAGAGGGTGAAGGAAACCCTGAAGAAGCGGGACCGGGCAGAGCGCAAGACCGGCGAGCGCAAGATGTACATGGCCAACGTGACTTCTGCCACAACGGATGAGATCATAAAACGGGCGGAATACGTGAAGGAACAAGGCGGAGAGTACATTATGATCGATGTATGCATCGTGGGGTGGCCAACGCTCCAGACCCTGCGGGAACACAACGAGGATCACGGGCTGGTGCTGCACGCCCACCGGGCAATGCATGCTGCATACACCCGGAACGAGAAGCACGGCATCTCGATGCTGGTCCTCTCAAAGTTCCTCCGCCTGTGCGGTCTCGACCAGCTGCATATCGGGTCCATGGTCGGGAAAATGGTCGATGCCGGCCCGCAGTCCGTGCTCCGCAGCAGGGACGCGCTGGTCTGCGACGATGTCCCTGCCGATGATTTTGCCGTGGGACAGAAATGGTACGGAAAAAAATCCGTTTTTCCTGTCGCATCCGGAGGTCTTCACCCTGGGCACCTGCCGTACCTGGCAAAAGCGTTCGGGAATGACGTGATCATCCAGATGGGCGGAGGAATTCATGGGCATCCCCAGGGTACGGTAGCCGGCGCGAAAGCCGCACGCGACATGCTCGACGCTGTTATTGAGGGTGTGCCGCCCCGCGAGTACAAGAGCAGGGAACTTAAGCAGGCTATCGAAACCTGGGGCATGATCGAAAATCCAATGTGAAAGTACAATACACCATACCAGTGGTTACATAAGGAGAGAGTAACATGAAACAGCAAAAACTTCTGCAATCCGGCAAGGTAAAATCAGTGTACAAAACGGATACACCGGGACAATTAATCATAGAGTTTCGTGATGATATTACTGCTTTCGATGGCGGTAAAAAAGATGTGCTGACGGACAAGGGACGCTACAATGCAGAGGTCTCCGCGTTCTTCTTCCGGTATCTTGAAAATCTCGGAGTAAAGACCCATTTTGTGAAGATGCTGGATGAAAAACGGATGGTGGTGCGCGACCTTCAGATGATTCCGCTCGAAGTGATCGTGCGGAATTTCGCAGCGGGTTCACTGGTTCGCAATTACCCGTTCAAAGAAGGGACAAAACTCAACCCGCCGATTGTCGTGATCGATTACAAAGACGATTCACGCCATGATCCAATGCTCAACGATGAGATCATTGGGGCGCTCGGGCTTGCAACCCCACAAGAACTAAAAAAAGATCAAAAAAATTGCCCTTGAAGTCAACAGCCATCTTTCCCGGTTCCTTGCTGAAAACGATATTACCCTTGTTGACTTCAAACTGGAGTTCGGCAGAGGGGGAAAGACGATCTATGTAGGTGATGAGATCAGTATGGACTCGATGCGACTCTGGGACAAAAAGACCGGTGAATCGCTCGACAAGGACGTTTACCGGTTCGATAAAGGTGATGTAATTGCCACCTATACCAAGGTCTCGAAACGGATATGCACATGAACGTAATCAATATTTCAGTCAGAGAGAATACATGGGGGAGTAAGAAAATAACTCGTCCAACTCCACAAACGCCATTTTTTTTAATTGCAGAGTCTCAGTTCGGGAGAGAGAATATTAACATCATCATGGAATACGTACAATCATGCCAGCGATAATCCCTCTTATCGCCGTAATGGTATTCTTCATCACAATTCAGCAGCACCTGATCTATTTCATCCTGCAAAATGAAGGAGTTGTATTAGCGGCGATCGTACTGAGTGCAATTGTTGTTATTGATATCCCGTCACTTGCGATCATCCTGTATGATGCTACTATTGATCAAAATACATGTGATTCATAAAGCCGGACATGCTATTCCTACTATTCTACCGGATTCATGAGCACATCCTGCATGATGATGAACATGTGATCTCCCGTAAGAGGCACACCCCATGATCGCCACGTACATCCTTGACATCATCATCGTTCTTGCGCTTGCCGTACTTGTGATAACCATCGGCACCCGCTTAAAGATCCCCGGAGTAGTCGGCTTCCTTCTCACCGGTGTTGTTGTCGGACCTTATGGTCTGGGTCTGGTCAAGGATGCCCAGATGGTCGAAGTGCTCGCGGAAATCGGTATCATTTTTTTGCTGTTTACCATTGGCATGCAGTTCTCGTTCAAGACCTTGTTCGAGATGAAAAAGATCGTGCTGGTTGCCGGAACGGTGCAGGTCGTCCTGACCATCCTTGCCGTCTATGCAATCATGTACTTCTTTAAGACACCTGCCGGCATTGCACTGTTTTTTGGTTTCCTGATCTGCCATAGCAGTACAACAATCACCTTAAAAATATTCCAGGAACGGGCAGAAGTCAACACCCCGTATGCACGATCTACGCTCGGGATATCACTCTACCAGGATATCATGACCGTCCCGATGCTCATTGCCCTTCCCATCCTTGCAGGGCGTGAAGCGGATCTCACCGGGGCGATGTTGAACCTTGGAGTCACCCTTGTCCTCCTTCTTGTCGTGGTTCTTGCCATGGCAGTCTGGGTTCTTCCGAAAATAATGACCCAGATTGCCGTTGTACGGAACTCCGAGATTTTTCTGCTGAGTATTATCCTGATCTGCTTTGTCATCACCTACATCTCTTCGAGTCTCGGGCTGTCGCTCGCGCTGGGTGCGTTCCTTGCCGGTCTCACGCTCTCGGAGTCTGAATATTTCCACCAGGCATTTGCAAGTATCATCCCTTTCCGGGACATCTTTACGAGTTTCTTTTTCATCTCCGTTGGTATGTTGCTCAACCTCTGGTTCGTACTTCAGAATCCCGTTATAATTATTGTTCTCGTAATCGGCGTCCTCATCCTCAAGGCGGTCATTGCGGCAGGAAGTACGCTGCTTATCGGCCAGTCCCTGCGAACTTCATTACTTGCCGGCCTCGCACTCTGTAATATCGGGGAATTTGCATTCGTGCTTTCCGTACCCGGGAAGGAGTATGGTTTTTTTACCGAGACCACTGACCAGTTCTTCCTTGCTGTGGCGGTCATAACGATGGCACTGACACCGTTCATCATTAACGCGGGTCCGCAGATTGCAGATCGGATATGCAACCTGCCCCTTGGAAACCGGATAAAGACCGGGTGCAGCCCCCCGGATGCCGGGAAAATTGAAAAACCGCCTCTTTCGGATCACGTGATCATTGTCGGATATGGCCTCAATGGCAGGCACCTTGCAAAGGTGGCCGGGATTGGCAGGATCCCCTATATAATAATCGATATGAACCCGGATACCGTAGACAAGGAACAGAAGAAGGGTGAGCTGATATTTTTCGGAGACGCTACAAACGAATCGATCCTGTCCCATGCAGGTATCGAACAGGCCCGGATCATGGTGATTGCCATTAACGACCCGCTCTCGACACGGGCGATTACCCGGATCGCCCGCTCGATGAACCCGAATCTGCACCTTATAGTCCGCACCCAGTTTCTCCCAGAAGTAAAAATACTCCGGGAACTGGGTGCGGACGAAGTGATCCCGGAAGAGTTCGAAACCTCTGTCGAGATCTTCTCGCGGGTGCTGAAAAAATACCTGATCCCCAAAGCAACTATCGAACATTTCATCCGGGATATCCGATCAGATACGTACAAGGTGCTGCGGAGTCCTTCCGAACCATACGGTGACCTTTCAAATCTCACACTCAATATCCCGAATGTGGATATCACCGCACTCAAAGTATTCCCGGAATCATCCGTTGCCGGTGAGAGCCTTTCTGCGATCAATGTCCGGAAAGAATTCGCTGTTTCAATTCTTGCGATACGGAGAAACGGGGAGGTTCTCGTCAACCCTTCAGGAGAAATGTATCTCGAACCAGATGACGAGGTGATCGTGATTGGCGCCCCGGATGCCATAATCCGGTTATCCCTGCTGTTCCATCCTGAAGAAAAACCGGAAAATACCCCCCGTGTAATATAATCCCCATTGTGCATTGAGGATTCTCCCCATGCGGATGCAATACTTAAAATCCGGAGATCTCAATAGGGTACTCATCATAAATATTCCGGTTCACACCTCTAATCAGTGCACATCCGACATGTCGAGAATAATCTGGGATATCTATAACGAATCCCTCCAA
>JAURZP010000104.1 GCA_030653335.1 Methanoregula sp.
TCATCACCGGGTTTTTTTGAAAAACCGCAGAACCCGCAGGCATTGACGCAGAGGTTGGTCACGTTGATGTTCTGGTTCAGGACATAGGTGACCGCCGGACCGACCCGCTCCTCGCGCACCTCGTCTGCTGTTCTTGCAATACTCCACACCTGCCGATCGCGTACCGAAAATAGCAGGTGGGCCTCCTTTTCCGTCAGCCGGTGGCCGGCCTTCACGTCCGCAAGCAGGTTCTGGAGGGGGGTTGTCATGGATACTCTACGCGTGTATTGTTAAAGTGTAGAGCCTGCAAAAAAGTAAACCTATCGCTATAAGTGCCGCATGATTCTTATTCCCTGACGCGAAACCATCTCTACAGGAGCGATATGCAGCAGGTAAATATTCAACTGACAAGAAAGCTCGCAGATGGATTCATCATTCCATTAGGCCCGACAAACCTTGTCGCGGTCAAGACCGATGTGGGTATGGTTGGGTGTGGGGCGTTCGATGTAGCAGCGCTTGACTCTTTCAGTTATCCGGCAGTCAAGGTACGGCCTTCTATCGGACCGTCAATCGTGGATATCGATGATATCTTAAAAGGGATTGTCAAGGAAGCAAACCGGTCTGCGATTGGGCGTGGGATCAGGAACGGCATGACCGGGCGTCAGGCGCTGGAACTGCTCTGATCTGCGGATCAGAAACAAAAATGTTTTTTGCCGGGTCAACCGTTTTTTTATCGCGAATATTACACGAGCTCATACAGGGTGGTCCGCTGCCTGAGTCTACGCCCGAGATCTCTAACGATTCGTTCCATATCTTTTGGATCCAGGTAGTCCGAGCCGGAGGCCCCGGCATCACCGCTCACATCATCGGTGAACATGGTTCCCGCAAGATCATTGGCACCGGATAGAAGGGCAATCTGTGTCATCTTCAAACCAACCTTCCCCCATGCAACCTGAATACTTGAAAAATTATCAAGGAAGAGCCGGGATACTGCGATCATCAGGAGATCTTCTCTCCCTGTGGGCCCGGCTCTGGCAATCCCCTGCTGGTACAGAGGTGTATTCGTGTGTACGTAAGGGAGGGTGACAAGCTCGGTAAACCCGTGAGTTTCATCCTGTATATTTCGCAGGATACCGAGATGTTCAATCTGATCCGCTGCGGTTTCGTACGATCCGTACATGATGGTTGCCGTTGACCGCAGACCGATCCCATGCGCTTCCTTAATTATCCGGACCCAGTCTGCAGTGGGCACCTTGCGGGGACAGATCACTTCCCGGACGGAGTCTACCAGGATCTCTGCCGCAGTTCCCTGAATCGTTCCAAGCCCTTCTTCTTTAAGCCGAACTAACACTTCGGACGTTGAACACCCGCCCCTTTGCGCTGCATGCGCCACCTCGTCCGGGCTGAAGGCATGGACATGGACACCGGGCGCCGCCTCGTGCACCCAGTGGATCAGATCGATGAATGTGTCCAGCGTGAAGCCGGGATGCACTCCCGACAGCAGGCAGATCTCGGTCACCTTCCGTTCGTATGCCAGCTTCGCCTGTAACTGGATCCCCGCCTTGTCATGGCAGTATGCCCCTTCATCAGTCACTTTCCTCCCAAACCCGCAGAACCCGCAGAGGTTCTTGCAGATGTTGGTCACATGCAGGTTCTGGTTCCGCACGTAGGTGACAGTATCCCCGACACGGCGTTCCCGCAGCTCATCAGCAGCCGCGGTGATCGCGAGGATCTCGGCACCATGGACATTCAGGAGGAGTTCTGCCTCATTTGCGGTGAGCCGGTGGCCGCCCAATACATCGGACAGCAGGGTTGATACGTTTCCCATTTCTCCCCTCACCGCTGTTTCTTCCCGCTCTTTTTCGGTTTTTTGATCCCTGCTTCTTCCTTCCTGCGGAGATAGAGTTCGTGAAGCACCATGATGATAACGACAACGACAATCACTTCTACGATGTGGAGCGGGAGTAAGCCGACATATGGAACAGTGAAGAGGGCTTTTCCGATAACCCACTCCTTTGCCACGGGCTCAACCGTCCCGGTCCCGGGGATCGTGAGGTAACCCTGGTCGCTGAGAATGTTGTTGTCACCCTTGGTGATGTAACCGCCATGGGTTGCCAGAGTATCGGTCTCCTTGACATAGCCCAGGTTCGGGATTACAGCATCCGCGGGAAGGACATAGTTGCCCTGCGGGGTTTTCATCACGAGATCTTTTGTCCCGGGCGTGAAATTGGAAGCCGTAGGAGCGCCAGCACCGGTCGAGAGGATCTGGTACCCGTTTGCGGTCTTCCCGCTGACCGTGAGCGGTATATACCCTGTAGGAGTGATTTTCCCGCGATAGATATTGAGGTACGAGGGAACCAGTTGCCCGGCATTCGTCCATGTTATCGCCCGGTGGATGATTGGGTGCTGCGCCTTTGAAAGCGGGAGGAGGCCGATCGAAGCCCACATGTCAGTAAGACCGTTCGGGCGGAAGATGATCACGTCCCCGTAATCACCGAATTTTTTATAACCAGACACCTTACCGTCATCCCATGTCTGGAGATCCCCAAACCGGTCTTTCTGGACCACAACTACGAGGTCCCCCACGTTCATGTTGGGCACCATGCTCTCGGACTCGATTGTGACCACAGCCGGCCATGTACCGCAGATCAAAAAGAGGGCAAGCGCAATGCAGCCGACAACTGCCACCACCCAGATCAGATCGCGGGCAAGGGATACCGCCCAGTGATCGCTTGTCCGGAACTGGCTGATAAGTGTGCGGATGTTCCGGGTTTCTTCTTTGTCTGCCATCTCTTGCTACACTGTATGAGATTTTTTGTTAATATAGCGCACCTTTCGCACTGTAGATCACAGTGGAAGTGCCTTCAGGAAATAGTAAGCCCCAAACAGGATTAGAAAAACCCCGCACACACTCATGATCCTGCAGTAAGAGGTATCAGAGAGGATTGTCCTTCCCTGTGAAACGCCTGCAGAAACAAGCGTGAACCACCCGAGATCTGCGCACCAGTGC
>JAURZP010000334.1 GCA_030653335.1 Methanoregula sp.
AAGCGCGTTCATCCAGATTTTTAAAAATTTTCGGCGGTAAGTAAGTTAGAAAACTACAAACTCAGGTATATACGATTACAAGGATTGCGATAAAAAGTATAATGGACAGAATAGTAATCGCAGTGCTCCTGTCTCTCTGCCTTTTACCAGAAATGTTTTTGTAAATATCAAAATGAATATTTTTTTTACCGCAAGAAGAGCAATATCGTTCACCGGAATCCGGTGCCCCACAATGCTGACAAAACTTCATAGTTCTTTGCTTTTATTAAAATGTGAATAGAAAAGGTTTTCTTTTTTTTAAATTATGAGAGTGATAACCGGCAGCTTCACTTCAGTCAGGGTGACCACTCCCACGAATAAATTCGTGGGCATCTATGCAAGTACTGTTGATAGTGTACTGGCAACGGATTGTAGTCCCAATCCGAGTATATTTTTAGCAGCGTTAACGTCTGCATTTTCAGAATGACCACATTTCAGACAGACAAACTTTGCCTGTGTTTTGCGGTTATCTTTATCAACATGACCACAGGAAGAGCAGGTTTGTGACGTATAATGTGGATCGATTAATACAACACAACAGCCAGCTTCTTCCGCTTTGCTCTGTGTCATTTGTAAAAGGGCGTTCCACGCTACGTCATGAATACTCTTTGAGTAGATTCGATCTTGCACCATCTCTTTGATATTCAGATCTTCAACTGCAATCAGACCATAGTTATCAACCAGTTGACGGCTGATCTTATGTGCAAAATCATTTCTGCGATTGGCAATGCGTTCATGTATCCTCGATACAATCCTCACAGATCGCCTTCTCTTGACAGTTCCTTTAACCTGTTTTGATAATCTGCGTTGTGCTCGTGCCAATGCAGATTCATCAGTCTTAAAGAACCTTGGGTTGGGTACGGTCTCACCGGTTGAAAAGGTGATGAAGTTTACAATTCCCAAATCTACTCCAACAGATGGTTTCTGGATGTTTGTAGGTAATGGGGTGTCGGTTTTTACAGTAATTGATGCAAACCACTTTCCAGTCCTTGATCTGCGTATGGTGCAAGTCTTGCTCTCCCCTTCAAAAGTTCTGTGCGTTACTATCGGTATATCACCAATCTTTGACAATATTAACCTCTGCCCATCAAGTTCAAACCCTGACTGCGTATAAGTGAGGCTATCATATCTGCCAAACTGCCTGAACCGGGGATGACCGGGTTCTTCTCCGAGTTTAACACGTCTGAAAAATGCCGTATATGCCTTGTCAACCCGGGTTACAACATCCTGTAAAACCTGTGAGTGGACGTTCTTTAATGACGGATATTCCTGCTTCCATTCGGGCAGTAATTTTTTGGTTTCATAATATCCAACGTGTTTCTGTTCCAGTTCCCATGCATCTTTGCGTATAGCTAATACCCGATTGTAGACCATCCGGCACTGTTCAAGTGTCTGATTAAGTACAGTGACCTGTGACTTCTTTGGATACAACCGATATTGGTACGCTTTCAGCATCTTATCGTTCCTTCTGAGTCTCGATGTATTTGATCACAACTTCTTTGGAGCAGTCACCACAGGTTCCAATGTAATATGACGGATTCCACAAGTGACCTTTCCAGAGTTTTGAACGCAGTTCGGGGTACTCTTCAAACAGTTTCTTGGCAGTGATTCCTTTCAGAATTTTTGTAATTGTTGATGGTGAAAACTTAGGGTGTGCTTGTATGAATAGATAAACATGATCCGGTTGAACCTCTTGAACAGCAATATCAAATCCCTTGTCAGATGCAATGGACTTGTGCAGATCCTTCAAACGTTCTGCAATATCCCCAACCAGAACCTTTCTGCGGTATTTCGTTGACCATACAAAGTGGTAATTAACATTGTATACACACCCGTAT
>JAURZP010000351.1 GCA_030653335.1 Methanoregula sp.
GCTTATCCAGCGGGGGCTGCATGCTGACATGGACATTGTGATTGAAGCGTTCGGGAAGAATGAGCAGGTGAAGAGAGTCTTCTGGTCGTTGTTTGTTGTGATGGCCGGCCTCGTGCTGGCCCGGGTGGTGGACCCGGTGACCGCTCAGCAGGTGGTTGGGATTATTACTGGGATGGGGATTTAAGCAGGAAGCATTTATTGAATAACACTATCCGTTCATTCTTTTTTCAGGCAACGTACCGGAAAACCGGTACATCCCTTTTTTGCACCGTCATCCCGAATCCCGTCACCATTTCAGAATCATTCCTGAACGCTCCATACAGATCCCATCCATTTTATCTATACATCCGCACTATTCCTCAAATGCGATAGAATGAAAACAACCATGCAGCAGTACGAGGAGAAGACGACCAGCCCCCGACAGGCAATGGAACGGGTGAAAAGCGGAGATACCATCGTCTATGGCATGAGCATTGCGCAACCCCCGGCACTTCTTGCAGCCCTTGCAGAGCGGGCAAGGAGCGGGGAGGTCAGGGATCTCAAAGTCTATACCTTCCTTCCCCGTGAACACGCAACAAATACGGTCCTTTCTCCGGACCTGTGCGACTGCATTGAAAACTATTCCTGGTTTGTCGGGGCAGCGGATCGCGATTCTGTGAAAGTTGGCCTGAATTATCATGTTCCTTCGTACCTGCACCAGATTCCCCTGATCGTGTCTGATTATATGGATACGGATATCGCGATGGCCACTGTCTCTCCTATGGACAAGGCCGGTTTCTTCAGCCTTGGCACGGCAAACGATTATTTTTCCACAGCAGCCCGGCACTGCAAACGGCTCTTTGTGGAGGTGAACCGGAATATGCCGAGGGTCTTTGGCGATTCCCTCATCCATATCTCGGAAGTGGATGTGGTAGTAGAGAACCATGTCCCGCTCATGGAGCTCTGCATTGCCGATGCAAAACCTGAAGATGAGATCATCGGGCCGGCAATTGCAGCCATGGTACCGGACGGTGCTACGGTCCAGCTGGGTATCGGGAACCTTCCGAATGCTGTCGCACGGTACCTTATGGATCATAAGGATCTCGGGATTCACACCGAGATGCTCACGGAAGGAATGGTCAATCTTATTGAGGCGGGAGTGGCAAATGGCAGGAGAAAGAATCTCCATCCACGAAAACACGTGTACACAACAGCTGCCGGAACAAAGCGGATGTACGAGTTCATGAACGACAATCCCAGTATGGAAAGTTATGCCGCCTCATATGTCTGTTCGCCAACAGTGATCGCACAGAACGATAAGATGATCTCGATCAATTCGGTGCTCGAAGTGGATCTCCTGGGGCAGGCAAATGCGGAGTATCTTGAAGGAGCAACGTTCTCAGGAACCGGAGGCCAGCTGGATTTTGTCCGAGGTTCATTTGCGTCAAGCGGGGGAAAATCGTTCCTTGTATTTTATTCCACGGCAAAATCCGGCACCATCTCCCGTGTAGTGCCGCGCCTTGCTTCGGGATCGGTTGTCACAACGCCGAGAGCAGATACCCATTACCTTGCAACCGAGCATGCGATTGTCAACCTGAAAGGAAAATCAACCCGTGAGCGGGCACTTGCGATCATCTCACTGGCTCATCCAAAGTTCAGGGACGAGCTGATGAGACAGGCAGAGGACATGTACCTGATCTGAATGTTGGGGGGACACAGATTCCGGAAGTGCCCGGATTTAACGGGAAAAATGGTTTTTTTTAATGAAATGAAAAATTAACTCATGGATTCACGAATCGCTTCTTTTACCTTATCGTTCGTTTCAGCTTCAAGTGCGTTGGCAAGCGCGGTATTTACCTTCTTTCCACCAATTGCCCCAAGTGCCCGCGCAACCATCATCCGGACATAAATATTCTCATCTTTGAGCAGGATAATCATCGGATCGATCGTATCGGAGTCCCCGAATTCACGCAGCCCTTTTGCTGCCATATACCGTACATGTTCACGGTTGTCCTTGAGTCCCTGGATCAGCGGCTGAACCGCTTTTTCATCGGCAATCTTTCCCAGTGCTTCTGCTGCACGGTACCGGGTCTCCCATTTGGGCTCCTTCATTGCTTCAGAGAGCGGGGCTATTGCTGATTTTCCCAGCGACGAGAGTGCAAGCATCGCCTGCTCACGTACGGACTTGTCGAAATCCGCAAGTGCATGGATCAGGGGTTCGATTGCACGGGGATTCTTTGCCTGTCCCAGCAGGTACGCGGCATATTGTCGGATATTTGGATCGGTGCTGTCGAGAAGGGATTTTATCAACCCGTCAAGATTCAGTTTTTCGAGTTCTTCTGCACCTTCAGGTTTATCTGGTACATTTTGTGCTTCCATGATATATCAGTGAAATATCTCCTGTTTTGTTATTTAATGGCGATCGATCCATTCCGGATAAATCAAAGAACGATTATGGATCAATTGTTTTTTTAACTGCCAAAAAAATCGCAGTTAACACATTACTTTTATATTTCACGCAACTATTTCATGGTATGAACTACAAAATCATCGCAATCCTTGTGGTGTGTATCGCAGTGGTTGCAGCAACCGGCTGCATGGGTCTTGGAAGTTCAACCTCCCCGCAGGGCTCCTCTGCAAACGATAACAGTGTCCGCTACCAGTCAGAAGCAAAGATAGCTTATGCGGGCAGCCCTGCTGCGATGCCAGTGCCAACTCAGGCCCTTTCACAATCCGGTTCTGGAACATCCATCATTGAGACAAAGATCATAAAAACCGCGTCCATCACGCTTGAAGTAAAGGATATTCCAGGCGCAGTAGAGACCTTAAAAAGTATCGCTGCCCAGAAAGGCGGGTATCTCTCCTCAACCAATATCCAGAAGGGCTACAACGACCGGCTCACTGGTTCTGTAGTCATCCGCATACCCCAGGCAGAATTTGAAAATGCGCTTATCGGGGTGAGAGCGATAGGTACGGTCAAATCGATCTCAACGCAGGGTCAGGACGTTACCGAGGAATATGTGGATCTTCAGGCCCAGATAACCTCGTACCAGAACCAGCTCGCCCAGTACAATGCAATAATGAAGCAGAGCACCAAGGTCGAAGACATCATCAAGGTGCAGGAACAGATCGACCGCGTCCAGACACAACTGAACCGGCTCGAAGGGCGGCTTAAATATCTCAACAGCCGGATCGATCTCTCGACTATTACAGTCAGCCTGCAGGAACCTGAACCGGTTGGCGGGGATACTGGACACAACTTTGTGTCGACAATAAATGAAGGGATTGCAGGATTTTTCGGAATGATCGATGCAATCATTATCATATTCTTAGCCCTGCTCCCGCTCATCATTCTCGGTGGCATCGGGTACGGTATTTACCGCTGGAGAAAGGGGAAAAAACCGGCAGTTGTCCCGGCTGAACTCACAGAAAAGAAATAATTTTTTATTTGTTCTTCTGTTCCAGAAGGAAACGGATCTTTTTTAGTTCATCAAGCATCAGCAGGTTGGTGCTCATAGAACCAGTTGCTGACTGAACTGGTGCACTGGTGCCGGTACCATCATTATGGATACCGGAACCGGACTGCCGTACCAGGGTGCGAACCAGCTCACGAAGTTCCTCAGCATGTTCGATCGCCTCAATCCGTATCTCGGGTACTGCCTGCCCTGAATAGCCGGCAGTCTGGATGGAGAGCGTGGATATTCTGAGCCATCGCATGACGGGGCCCTGCTTGAGATCCAGATTTGTGATCCGGTTATATGGAACAATACCGGTGGTGCGGAACCAGACCCCGCGCTTCCACCGCATCTCGTCTTCATGGAGCTCATACCACATGCTCTGGTAATACAGTTTCACCCAGTATAAAAAGAACACAAACACAACGACAATACCACACAAGGAAACGGCATAGAACAGTGCATCAGGCATGGACAGGAGAACCGGAAATACCGTGCACGCAAGGATAAAGATCACAATGAGGGAAAAATCGATCATAAACCAGTTGACCAGTGCCGGCGCTGGCTTGAACGGGGTACTCAAGGGAAAATGGGTTTCTGGAGCCATATGTAAATCTTTATGTGAATGTCTTTTCTGAATTAAAAAAAAGTTATCGGTAAAAAGTTATGATGATGGAGTTGTAGTATTTGTCACCGGTACGGTTGTGCTTACGACCGTAACATTGGTGGGTGAAGTTGTCTTAACGGTAGTAACATTTGTTACAGTAGCCAGGGTTACGGGTACTGCCTGCGGAGCTTGTGCCACGCCGGTTGTCGCATCGGCTGACACCGTCACTTTACCAAACCCTTCACTGGTTTTACCGGTTGTCAGCAATCCCCCGTTCTTGTAGATCTCAACAACAAGTTCGTGACGTGTAGAACCGTCCAGTTTTTCAGCAGTCACCTGAACAGGACCGGTCGCATTCACAATCTCAAAAAATCGTTCACCTGAATTTGTAACAGACTGTAATACTGCGGGCATACCATAGGTGCCTTTCCAGCCACCGATATAGCTGATATGAGCATAAATCCCGGTAGCTGGTGCAACGGGTGCAGCAGTTGCCACAGGGATAACGATCGTGCCGGATGAAACAGGAGTCGAAGTGGTGACCGGAGTTGAAGTGGTTACAGGTACTTCAGTTGCAGAACCGGGTATGGATGATCCAATGCCAGAAATCATAGGATAAACAAAGACCACACCGGCCAGTGCGATGACAATGAGCAGAATAATCACGCCAATGGCTATGAACACTTTTTTGTCGGGCATCCGGATTGCACGGCGCGGTTTTTTAGGGGGGGGTGATGCGGCTGTGGGCATCGATGCGGGGTTGAGAGGGGTTGGTGCAAGCTCTTTTGGAGAGAACAAGCGTGGTATCAGGGGCTGTTTGGCAGGTTTTGGCTTAGGCGCTGTTACCGCAGGTGCGGACTCTGGTGTTGCAACGGGTTCCGGCACAGGATCGTACAATGGTGAACGGGCGGGTTGTGCGGTTTTCTGTACCGGGGGTTCAGGTATATCAGATCTCATTGGATCGGCAGGCACCTTTTCCGGTGAGGGTTCGATCAGCGGCTCGATTGTCTGAATTTCACGTTCAATCGGGCATTGAACATGTGTACGTTGATCGGGAACGGTAGTTGCAGGGGCATTACTACCGGGAGGAATGATTGAAGAACCGCAGCGGTTGCAAAAGCCTGAACCCTCCGGCACCTTGTTGCCACAACGGGAACAGAACGTGCCATATCCGTATGACGGTGTGTCTGGTTCTTTTGCTGCTGTCTGGATTTTTGACGGTGCGTTCTCAATGATCTTTTTTATCGGTTGGTACGTGTCCATCTCTTTTTTCGGCAACGGATGAGTGCCAGCGGGTTGGGCCGGAGCTCCGTTCACTTCGATTCGTGGAGAGGGTACGGGTTTAGGGCTTTTATGGGGCTGATCAAACCCGGGTGTTCCTTTTCTGATCACCTGTTCAAATGAGGATGAGACATTCTCTTTTAAGGTTTTTACCCACTCGTCCCGTTCCGGGTTCCTGTTTCCTCCTGCCGTGCGCGAGAAGGTAAGAACCATCTGCCGGGTCTCACCGCTCCTTGTGATCACCGTTACTGTGACAAATGGATCACGAATCGCATTCTCTCCCCCATCAACATCCTTGATCGTGGCAAGCGGAATCTCTTTTGGAGGCAGGAGGTTTTTTGCCCGGTCAACCAGAACAATACGTTTGTTGGTGATAATTCCTTCAAACGGGATCGACTTGACATACACCCCCTGTGTCCGCACGAGCACTATCTCATCACTGCGCAGATCTGGATCACCCATAATACCCCTCCATAAGTCAGTCTTCTCTCCCAAGTTGTATGTATAGCAAGAAAAAGATATTTATCAGGATTTACCGGTATTTACCGGATAACCTTACAAGTGAATTTTTTTTAAAAAGCCTATACCCTTGCAAGATCTCTAAAAAAACCAGAGAATTATTTAACAAATTCTACTGTGTCCGGAAGCGCACCATGTCGTGCGAGTGCTTCTTTGAACTGCTTTGATGCGAGCATATGCTTTTTGATCTCAGACGAGATCGTAATCCCGCACATCCGTGATTCAGGATCATCCGGGGTGCAGTCACAGAGTTCCCCGGACATGCCCTGGTCAAAGATGAACTTGATGATATGATTCTGGACTAATGTCAGTTCAGTCATCATCTGGTGACCGGGCATCTTTGCGCAGGCGAACGTGAAGCGGATCACATCTTCAAGCGGATGCGGAAAATTCTCAACTGAGAGTTTTATGAAACACTCCACTTCAAACCGTTCATTCTCGACTTTTTTTATCATCGAGTGTTCAATGCTCATCATGAGTACACGTTCACCGGGGATCAAGTGGATGTGATGATCCTTGTCAAGCATGGCAATGCTGGTTTTTGTCAAACAACTCACCGTATATTGATCTTTTAGCTCCCCCCAATAAAGCGCTTGTGCTTAAAAACCGGGGAACGATGCAGGGCAGGTAAGATTTTTTAATCCACCCGGAGATGGAGTATGAGTATGAAAAACCGGTTCATTGCACTCATTCTTGTTGTTCAACTGGCAGTCATTTCTGCAGGCTGCCTGTCTCCGGCTCCGGCTTTGCCACCCACACAGACCCCGCTGCCTGCAACCCTCCCGACACCCGAGAGCACAATTGCCACAATCCCTCCGGGGGGTATGGCACTCCAGTTAACGGATGTGCCTCCGGATTACCTGATCAAAGATCGTACGGTGATAGCCTACAGCGAAGTATCCCAGATTGCCCACGATCTTGGCTGGCAGCAGGGATACCGGGTAACATTCTACCGGATGAACCGGGAGAAAGATGATCTGACCGGAATCCGCCAGTCCATCAGTGTTTATCCACCGGAGAATATGAATAAAGTCTATGCCATCGAGTCAGAAGGAATCCTTTCTAACAAGAATGGTACCACCCGGTATGAGATCCCGTTCCCCGCAATCGGTGACAAGAGTATGGCATTCCGGGAAACCCGTATCGGAGATCCCCTGGGTCTTGCAGTGTATACGGTAATTTTTAAAAAGAAGAACGTGTTTGAAACAATTTCCATGGGTGGGACAACAACAGATTATGAGATATTAAAGGATGTAGTGCGTAAGGCGGCAGATAAGATCCGGTAATGTTTCCAACGCCAGGAACATTACCCACGGTTTTTTTAGTATACAACACAGATTCGCTTTTTTTTTAAAGTTCCAACTCCTATTGAGCTGATGCAAGGGTGATTCTCTGGTATTTACCTGCCGTCAGTGCGGTACATGCTGCATGTATCTGGGTGACTACATTGTGATCGAACAGCAGCTCGGGCCATTTACTTTTGCAGCTGAATCGGTCTCAACCGGCACACCGTTTGTTGCCGAGATCGATTTGGACAAGCGGCACCTGTTTGCGGATCACACATTTCCGGACCAGCATCCGGCCGCGTGCAGGTTTCTCAGGCCGGATGGGGATCGTATCCGCTGTACCATTCACCGGG
>JAURZP010000107.1 GCA_030653335.1 Methanoregula sp.
CATTATCGCATCGGCTGCTGCACCGGCTGGCACAAATATTACACTTGCAGAGATGTCGTGATCACTCATCGCTTCTTTAACGGTATTATACACCGGTACGCCATGCACCTGCTGGCCACCCTTGCCGGGAGTGACCCCCGCGACAACGCCCCTGCCACCAACTTCGCAGGCATAGGTATTCATGAGCCCGATATGGAACTCACCCTGTTTGCCGGTCGCTCCCTGCACCAGAATCCCTGTCTTCTTATCACCGTAGATCATGCGGTCACCTCAACTGCTTTCTTGACAACAAGATCCATGGTCGGAAGCATCTCGTAGCCTTTCTCGGTCAGGAGACGCCGGCCTTCCGCTTCGTTGGTGCCGGCAAGCCGGACAATTACTTTCTGGGAAATTCCTGCCGAGATGATACCCTTTGCCACCTCGTCGCACTTGGTGATCCCGCCCAGCAGGTTCACGACGATCACTTTGACCGTCGGAACGCTCGCGACAAGGCGCACCGCGTGCATCACCCGCTCGCTCTCGGCACCGCCACCGACATCGAGGAAATTTGCCGCTTTCCCGCCATAGAACTCGATCAGGTCAAGGGTGGACATCGTGAGACCGGCACCGTTGCCGATCACGCCGATTGCCCCGTTGAGTTCCACGTACGAGAACCCGTGCTTCTCCGCTTCACGCTCGCGATCGGTGAGATCACGGTTGACGGTGAAACCCTGCCTGCCAAGCGCATTATCGTCAACGATGATCTTCGCATCGGCAGCAAAGACTCCCTGCGGGGTGGTGACCAGCGGGTTGATCTCGGCGAGCAATGCGTCCTTTTCCAAAAAGACCCGGTAGAGCTTGTTGATGATCGGCATGATCTCCTTTGGGGCTTTTCCCGCAAGCTCGCGGAGCATGAACGGCGGGAGATCCCGCATGAGGGGGTTAGCGATCACTTTTTTTATTGCACCGGGATTTTCCTTTGCGGTGATCTCGATATCCACACCCCCGGCTTCTGTGAAAAGAATGAGCGGCTGCTTGCTGGAGCGGTCTACGGTGATCGAGAGATAGTATTCATGCTGGATATCGAGCCGCTGCTCGGCAAGGATCTCTTTGACAGGTAGCCCTTTGATCTCTTTTTTGAAGAGTGCTTCTGCGGTAGCAACAGCGGTTTTTTTATCCGCCATCAGGATACCGCCGGCCTTGCCCCTGCCACCGACATCGACCTGTGCTTTTAAGACAATCTTATCGCCAAGTGCATCGAGATGTGCCGGTAATTCTGCTGCGGTACGGATCAGGAATCCTGCCGGGACGGGGATCCCGAATTCCTTAATGACTTTTTTTGCCTCATGCTCACGTAACTTCATGCTGTTTGCTCCCTTTGCCCAAATCGATACCCAGTTTCATCGCTTTGATGTTGAGCGCCTCGGTGCCTTTCGGGACAGAATCAAGGATCGCCTTTTCGAGCGCCGCTTCGCTGACCACGTGCGTCGATGCCACAAGCGCCCCGAGCATCACGATGTTTGCCACGATGTCTTTTCCCAGTGTCTGTTTTGCTTCCCGGGTTCCCGGAATTTCTAAATATTTACAAGACGGGCGTGAATGGACGAGCGTGGAATCGACCAGCATCACGGCATCCTTTGGAGCATTTGCCCCGTACTTCTCAAAGCCTTCCTGCGACATGATCACAAAGATGCCGGGCATTGCCACCTTGGGAAAGAGGATCTGTTCGTCATCGATGATCACCTGGCTCATCGATGCCCCGCCACGGGCTTCCGGCCCGTACACCTGCGTCTGCACCGCGAACTTATTGTCGTACATCACCGCAGCCCTCCCGAGAATAACGGCCGATAGGATAATTCCCTGTCCGCCAAACCCGGAGAACCGCACTTCGTTTCTCATGGTTTCACCCCCAGTGCCGGCCGCTTTCGCCGGGCCAGTTCCCCGACTACAAACATATCCTCCGGCACCGGTTCACCGGCTTCAATAAGACGGTCGCGTTTTGCCCTGAGCAGCGAGTGTGACCGCAGGTACTCGACATGATCTGCCACCTGCCTGAACTTGTTGCGCCGCCCAAACGCGGTCGGGCATTGCACCAGTGCCTCGATAAACGAGAACCCGGGGGTTTCAAGACCGGCCTTTACTGCCTTTTCAAGTTCCTTGACATGGTAAGAAGTCCAGCGCGATACATAGTTTGCACCTGCGGCAATCGCCAGTTCGCAGAGGTCAAACGGCGTCTCAACACAGCCGGTTGGGGTCGTGGTGGAGAGGCATCCCCGTGGAGTTGTCGGGCTTCCCTGACCCCCGGTCATACCATAGATCTGGTTGTTCATGCAGACTACCGTTAAGTCAATATTGCGCCGGCAGGCATGGATGAAATGGTTCCCACCGATTGCCGCAAGGTCACCGTCACCGGTAAACACGACGACGTTTAAGTCCTTGTTGGCCATCTTGACACCTGTTGCAAAAGCGATTGCCCGGCCGTGCGTGGTGTGAAGCGAATCGGTGACGATATAACCAGATGCACGAGAGGAGCACCCGATACCGGAAACAAAGACCGTGTCGTCCTTCTTCCAGCCCATCTGTTCAATTGCGGCAAGCGTGCAGTTGATGATCGTCCCGTTTCCGCACCCGGCGCAGAAGATGTGAGGGAGCCGGTCCTGCCGGTACCAGTCCTCGTAACTCATCGCTGCGCCTCCAGTGCTGCAACCAGTTCTGCCGGCGTGTGAAGTTCCCCGCCCAGTTTCTGGATGCTGACGACCGGCACCCTGACGTGCCGTTCGACCTCCCGTGCCATCTGCCCGAGATTCAGCTCCGGCATGAGGAAACGCTTCACATGTTTGAACTCTGCCAGCGCGTACTCCGGGAATGGCCAGACCGTGCGGATCCGCAGGAATCCGATATTTTTGTCGGGACGGTCGTGCATCACCTGCTGTACCGTGCGGACCGGTGCGCCGTATGCAATAAAGACCTGCTCGGCATCAGGATTGATGATATCGAAATCGGCAATTGCATGGCGGGCGGATTCGATCTTGTCCACGAGCCTCCTGACCAGTGCCTCGTGCAGATGGGGATTTGTTGCGGCGGGGTATCCCCGCTCATCGTGTGTCAGGCCGGTGACGTGGACCCCGTAGCCTTTACCGAATTGCGGGAAGCCGGGAATAAGATCTGCATCAGCCTTGAACGGCAGAGTTCCTTTCACGAGTTCCTTTCGGGGCGTCCTTGGCATGGAATCCGGAATGATGATCTTTTCCCGCATGTGCCCTACGATCTCATCTGCCATGAGAAATACCGGCACCCGGTACTGGTCTGCGAGATTGAATGCCTTTGCCGTGAGCTCGTACATCTCCTGAACGTTTGCGGGACAGAGCGCGATGATGGCAATATCGCCATGCGAACCGAACCGCACCTGCATCATGTCCCCCTGTGCTCCCATGGTCGGCTGACCGGTGGAAGGACCGCCGCGCTGGACGTTCACAACAACACAGGGCGTCTCGGTCATCACCGCAAAGCCGATGTTTTCCATCATTAAGGAAAAGCCCGGGCCGCTTGTCGCAGTCATTGACCGGGCACCGGTCCAGGCTGCGCCGATGATCGAGGCGATACCGGCGATCTCATCTTCCATCTGGATGAAGACCCCGCCTTTCTTGGGCATTTTTGCTGCCATATGTTCGGCAACTTCAGTCGAGGGGGTGATGGGGTATCCCCCGAAAAAATTACAGCCCGCTGCAAGCGCCCCTTCCGCACAGGCAGTATTTCCCTGCCAGAATTCAATCCGCGTCAATATTCAATCGCCACCTTTTTCAGTTCATAGGGTTTCTCTTCAATCCAGTGGATTGCCTGATCCGGGCAGGTGAGCTGGCATACGCCACAGAGCGTGCGCCCGTAGAGCTGCTGGAGCCGGCAGTTCGTGCAGCGTTCCGGCCGGTCGAGTTCAGGCACGACAATCCCCCGGCGGTTCGGCTTTTTTCCCTCTTTAAAAATTTTATAGGGGCAGACTTTTGTACACAGGTTGCAACCCTTACACCGGGTCTCGTCAATGGCGAGTATCATGGAAAATATCCTAAGGTATTATGTAACCGCTGTAGTGAAAAAAACCTATTCTTTATATCAGTGATAAAAAAGGCGGTCATGACTTCCTGTACCTGCCAAATTCCGCGTCTGCATGCTTACTGACTTCCCCGAAAATATCGTTGCCATGCGAATCGATACCAACTACAAGGGGGAGCCGGTCGAGTTCGAACACCCAGACGGCTTCAGCCATGCCGAGATCCTCAAAAAAAACGCCTTTTAATTTCATGCGATCCGCTGCCAGCGCCGCACACCCGCCGGTAAACGCGAGGTAAACGCCCTTGTTCTTCAGCTGGCCCAGCACGCGCGTTCCCATACCCCCTTTCCCCATGAGCGCCCGCACCCCTTTGTGGATTAAGAAACCCGACAACTCGT
>JAURZP010000355.1 GCA_030653335.1 Methanoregula sp.
CTCGTGGATGTCCGCTTCCTGCTTGCAAATTTCTGGCTGGTCCTCTTCTTAATCCTCCTTGCAATCGTGGCAAAAGCCCTGCTCGCAACTGCTGCTCCTCTTGCACTCGGGTATCCGCTGCGGACTGCCGTGATGACGGGACTTGCCCTTGCACAGGTGGGGGAGTTCTCGTTCATCATCGCCCAGAGTGGATTTATCACCGGTATCCTGCCGTTTGAAATGTACCAGACCTTTCTCGTTGTCGCACTGGTCACGATGGCCACCACACCATTTGTAATCGGAATCGGCCAACCCGTCACCGGACGGCTCTGCAAAGTGCCTGCATTGTCCCGGCTTACGCATGGCACATGTGGTTTCGATGACGATCGATCACGCCAGAAGCATAAAGATCACCTGGTCATCATCGGATACGGTGTTACCGGAAAGAATCTCGCCCTAACCGCACGAAGGGCAGGAATAGTATACACTATTATCGAGCTCAATCCGGATCTTGTCATCGAGGCACGGGCCATGGGAGAGCCGGTCGTATTCGGCGATGCTACCGGAGAAGGGGTGCTTACCCATGCCGGCATCCCCCATGCACGGATTGTTGTAGTAGCAATCAATGATCCGGTGGCGACCCGTAAGATTGTCAGCCTCTGCCGCACCATCAACCCGTCGGCCTCTATCATTGTCCGAACCCGGTATGTCAGTGAAGTCGAATCCCTGCACGCCATAGGGGCCGATGAGGTGATTGCAGAAGAGTTCGAGACCTCTGTGGAGATTTTTACGGTTGTCTTAAACAAGTTTTTTGTCCCGCGTGACCGGATTGAATCGTTTATCACCGATATCCGGGCCAATGGCTACCAGATGCTGCGCAGCAGGAACACAGATCAGGGAACACTGACGGACCTTGTGCGACATATCCCCAATATTACCATTACTGCACTGACCGTTGAACCCGGTTCATCGCTTGCCGGTACTACGCTTAAGGAGATCAACCTGCGTAAACGATACAATCTTCTCGTGCTGGCTATCCGGCGGGGTAATGAAGTACTGACTGATCTGAGCGGCGAGACCCGGATAGAAGCGGGGGATAGTACGATCATCTATGCAACTCCGGAACATATCGCGAGAGGTGCGGGGTTATTTGCCGGGCAGAAAAACGAGTGACAATTTCCCAGTTAAACCTGCGACATTTTATTAAAAAATATGGGGAAGATCTGACAGAGGTTTTCTGGTTTTATCCAGATTTTTTATTATTGTTGGAATTATTGGCATTTGGGACATTCCTGATACGGTCCAGTCTTTCCCGGGCTTTTTTTCATGCCTTTTCCAATAATTCCCGCTCTTTTTTAAGGGATTCGTTATAGATATACCAGATGATGCTCGACATGTCTGATGTGCACTGAATAGTGATATGAACCGGAATATTTATTCTTAGTGCACCATTGAGTAACTCTAATAAGCGGAGAAAAAGATCATCACAAAGGCTTGTGCTCCCGAACTTTAAGCTGAAAAGCCGGAAATCAGGATGTGGTTGTCTCTTTCCCAAACATCCAGAACAGTTTCTGGTACACCCCGGAAAAAGCAGTCCTCTCCAGCAGGAAGACCAAAACCGAGCAGACAAGGATGCTAAAGAAGATGATAATGTAGGTAATGTCCTGAATAGTCTGCCCTGCTGCGATCCCCGCTCCCAATGGCAGTGACGCGAGTACTGCTGCTGCCAGTCCTTTGGGTTCCATAACAGAAACGATCGCAGCATCCGATGACGGAATGTTCCGGGGGATCGTGAACCAGACCATGACAATGCGGGCGAGATAGATGAGGACCGTGATTAAGGCCCCGAGGTAAATGATATTCATATCGCCGAAGTGGATCGAGATCCCGATATAGATGAAGAAGAACGTTTTTAACAGTGACACGAGTTGGGCAAAAAATTCTTTTTCAATGGGGGTGAGTTCGACCTGCGTGATATTGTCCCCAAGGAACGGAAGGATCTTCTCTGCCTTAAAATAATACAGGTTCCCAAGTGTCAGGCCGAGCGCCAGTGCAGCAATCGCCCCGGAGAACCCGAGCAGGTTCACAAAACCGAAGACTATGAAGACAAACGCAGGTGTGATAAAGATACTTTTAATACTGGCGATCCGGTGATAAATGGACGACCACCACACACCGGCAGCGACCCCGATAATAATCGCGATGAGAAACGAGGCGAGGAGGTTTCCGATAAGACGGCCGACATCGAATTGGTTCAGCTTCACGACATCGAGCAGGGCGAGCAGGACGACAATGCAGAGCACATCGCTGATCGCGGATTCAAGGGCGAGGATTGCCTTGGTATCATTCTTGATATTGAGGTAATTGGTGAACGGGATGACAACCGCAGAAGATGTGCCGCCAAGAATCGCCCCGAGCATGAACGATTCGATCAGTGTGAAGCCGGCAAAGCAGTGCATGATGACGACACAAATAATGGTGACGATAACGAAATTCGCGATAGTGATCGCCATTGTCCCGTTGATGGATTTTTTTAATGTTTCCAGTGTGATGTGCAGGCCGCCTTCAAACAGGATGATGGCCAGTGTGACCATAGTAAAGAGCGGGCCGACCACACCGAAGGCTGAAGGAATGACAAGTCCGAGAAACGGACCGATGATGATACCGATGGCAATAAGAAATAGCACATCGGGGATCTTGGTGAGCGTAAAAAACCTCGAGAGGATATTGCCGAGGAATATGAGAAGACCGAGGAAAAGGACAGTTACTGCTGCATCCATTGGTAATCCGTTGTTCGGAAAGGGAATTATATGTTTTTAAAAAAAACGGTCCAAAGGGAAACATTGTTCTTTAAAACACGCCGGCCCGCACAGAAAAGATATATGGAATTCACTTCTATTACCTGTCATGAAACCCGGTAGTGATCCCATCAGGAAATCTGATAGCGATTCAGTCAAGATAGCCGGTGATAATAAACAAGGAATCGATTTTCTGCAGGCTCTTCAATGGGTGGGAGGAATTATCGCAGCGGTTGCACTGATCTGGATAATTCTCCGCTTTCTCCAAATTCTCTGACATATGCGATAATCATTTTTTTTAATAGACCTGATAGCCTATGAAAAATACGTAAGCTAAAATCCAAAAGGTTTTCCCATTTTCAATTCCAGAATAAGTTAATGACCGTGACAGGGACTTCTTCTTCAAAGATCGTCAAAGCTCTCGGTCTGGTGTTCGGGGATATCGGCACAAGCCCGATTTACACGGTCGGGGCCATCCTGCTCTTCCTGCTGCCCACGGTCCAGAACATCTTTGGACTCCTCTCCCTGATCACCTGGACGCTGTTTACCATCATCACCATCCAGTACATCTGGCTTGCGATGTCGCTCTCCGACAAGGGAGAAGGGGGGACGATCGTTCTCAAAACGCTCCTTAACTCCCTGCTGAAGCCCGGTATCACCGCATCGGCCGTATCCGTGCTTACGATCATCGGGATCGCGCTTTTCATCGGGGACGGTGTGATCACCCCGGCCATCAGTATCCTCTCGGCAGTTGAAGGCATCCTGCTGATCCCCGGGTTTGAAGAGACCAGCCAGACCGGCATCCTCCTCATCGCTGCCATCATCGCCATCGGGCTGTTCCTCTTCCAGAAACGGGGCACCGACCGTGTGGCATTTGCATTCGGGCCGGTTATGGTGATCTGGTTTAGCGCCCTCGCGATTTCCGGCGCAATCTCTATCCTCGGCGCCCCGCAGGTGCTCTATGCTCTGCACCCGGCATTTGCCCTCTCATTTATCCTCGAAAACGGCTGGGCCTCGCTCATCGTCA
>JAURZP010000356.1 GCA_030653335.1 Methanoregula sp.
TCGAAGAAACACCCAGTTTTTCACCCACTATCTCCATAAATTTCTGCTTTTTTTTCTTTGAAGTTTCGTAAATACTCAAAAGCACCCCAAATATATCTGCACCGGTCCATGTTCGTCTACCCCCGCTAATTTTACGGTGAAGTACACCCTGACGTATTGCCCTTTCTGCGTCATTATTGTGCCATGGAACATCTTCGTATTGCATGAACGTAAACAGCATATCCTGTCGCTTTCGAAGTTCTTTGGTTATTCGGGTAGCCTCCACATCATCCCATTCTCTATCAAGGAATGCTGTTATCTCTCCTTGGAACCCTTTGCATGCATTTATACGCTCATTCATAGATGGAGGGGGTTCATTTTCCGTATACTCAATTGCTCGTTTAAGGATAGAACGAATACCATCAACAAACTCGATAAACTTTTCAGGAGGTTTGCCTGTTTTTAAAAAATTTGCCGGTTGAGAAGTTAAGAGACCACGTGGTTCTATATCGTGTTTAATTTCCGCTCTTTCCAACCACCTATTCACATGAAGCAGATCAAGCTGATGCCCAGAACACTTAACGACATCATATGGCTTCCATGCATCTCTTCCTAAAACGCCATTGAAATCTCCCAAAATCTCTTCTGGAACTGAATGCCCACGTGTTGGAGCAACCTTATAGTAAGAGCCGATTGTTGATGTAAAAACCCATAACCAACCATTCTTCCCACCGATTCTAAATCCGGTTTCATCAGCATTGATGTTATTTCCGCTTACAATGTCATCCCTGAGTTTTTCGTAGTCTTCTTTGAGTGTATCTGCCACCCACTTCTCTAGTTTCAGAATGGTAGCTTCACTCATACGAATCTCATAGGTCTCGAATAAACTGGATTGGATTTTCCCTATACTCAATCCTAACATTCTTTGATAAGCTATCCACGAAGATACGGCAGGCCCGAATTGTTGGTTGGGGGGTAAAGGCAAATCTCCACGAACCAACTTCTTACAATTGGGACACCAGTATCTTGGGTAACAAATTTCGTAAACAATGTGCCTTGGAAATGGAATGTCCGTTATGGTGCGTTTTTGTTCTGCACTTTTAACAGGGTTGTGCAAATGGGTACCACAGTCAGTACATGCATCCAATGTGATATTCACAAACGGCGAATTTGAAGTCGGCCTTTCTCTACCATGACCTTTATGCCCTGGTTGGCCACCTCTGGCCTTTTTGTTCTCATTTTGCCTATTCCTACGGTAAAATGTTTTTGAACTGGGAACTCCCCCCGCTTCAGCAGTTTTACAAGATGCTGCAAGAAACGGAGCAGATCCCTGTATTTGTGCAAGCTGTTTTTTGAGGATGTCATTTTCCCTTTCAAGTTCATTTTTTTGGTTACGTTCTATTTCAAGTTCTTTCTTCAACTGATCGATTGTTCGCTCCAGCTCCTCGACATATTTCTCCTTATTTTCTGGGTTCTCATTATTCGTCATTATTCAGGATCACCAAATAAACGATTTTTCCTAAATGCTCTTTTGGACAATCGACTTTCGCGCTGGTTCCGAAAGGTTTGACTTCTCTTATGTAGAATCCACAGATGTTGTTTACTTTCAACTCTGTTGCGATATTGAATGGAACTTTTTTCATTAGATATCTATTAGATATCTATAGTATTTAATCTTTTGGGTGCCCCATTACAATTTAATTTGAGAGAACAATGCAAGAATTATAGATTGAAGTCAACCGCATATCGCGAAACAATTTTGGAAAATTATTGAATCGCATCTAAAACGTGAATTGATAC
>JAURZP010000368.1 GCA_030653335.1 Methanoregula sp.
GAGAAGATCTACTCGTACGTCAACTCCGTTAATACCCGTGACGGCGGCACGCATCTCGAAGGTTTCCGCAGTGCCATCACCCGGACTATCAACACAGTCGCAAAGAGAAATGGCCTGATCAAGGAGAACTCAACAATCACCTTACGCGGTGAAGATGTACGGGAAGGCCTTACATCAGTAGTTTCAGTCAAGATGGCAAATCCCCAGTTCGATGGGCAGACCAAGATGCGCCTGGGAAACAGCAGTGTCAAGGGCATTGTCGACTCACTGGTCTATGCGGCCATGAGCGAATATTTTGATGAAAATCCACAGGTGCTCAAGATCATCATTGAAAAAGCACTTTCTGCTGCAAAAGCCCGTGAAGCTGCACGCAACGCAAGGGACCTTGCGCGGCGCAAGAGCTCGCTTGAGAGTTCCGGACTTCCCGGCAAACTTGCCGACTGCTCGGAACGCGACCCGGCAAAGAGTGAGGTCTACATTGTGGAAGGAGATTCTGCAGGTGGTTCAGCCAAGCAGGGACGGGACCGGAAGTTCCAGGCAATACTTCCACTGCGGGGAAAGATCCTTAACGTGGAAAAAGCCGGAGAACACCTGATTCTAAGAAACGCTGAAATCCAGACGCTCATCTCGGCAATCGGCACCGGCATTGGTGAAAAATTCGACCAGGAACGGGCCCGCTACCATCACATTGTGATCATGACCGATGCTGATGTGGACGGCGCACATATCCGCACACTTCTCTTAACTTTCTTCTTCCGGTACATGCTCAAGCTGATAGAAGCCGGGTATATCTACATTGCCCAACCCCCCCTGTTCCGCATAGCAAAAGGAAAAGAAGAGAAGTATGTATACTCAGAAGATGAGATGCAGAAAGTCTCGGCAGCCATGGGAGAAAAAGGCGTATCGATCCAGCGCTACAAAGGTCTTGGTGAGATGAATGCCCAGCAGCTCTGGGATACGACTATGGACCCGGAGTTCCGCGTCTTTAAACAGGTAACAATTGAAGATGCGCTGGAGGCAGATGAGATGTTCAGGACGCTGATGGGAAAAGACGTAGAGATCAGGAAAAATTTCATCACCCGCCATGCAAAGGAGGTGACCAACCTTGACATCTGAAGTACCACCCGCAAGTGGTCCGCTCACGCATCGCGTAGAGCCAATCAGTATCGCGCACGAGATGAAGACCTCGTACATCAACTATGCAATGAGTGTGATCATCGGTCGTGCAATCCCCGATGTCCGCGATGGTCTCAAACCCGTTCACCGCCGCTCGCTCTTTGCCATGTGGGAGATGGGCAACACCAGCGACAAGCCCACAAAGAAGAGCGCGAGAGTGGTTGGTGAAGTGATGGGTAAATTCCACCCGCACGGCGATGCATCCATCTACGATACGATCGTCAAGATGGCCCAGCCATTCTCGTACCGCAACATGCTGGTGCAGGGGCAGGGAAACTTCGGATCTGTTGATGGCGATGCTGCCGCAGCGAGCAGGTACACCGAAGTCAGGCTCTTCCCATACGCTGAAGCGCTCTTAGAGGATCTCGACAAGGATACAGTAAAATTCATCCCGAACTACGATGAGTCGTTAAAAGAGCCAACCGTTCTCCCGTCAAAGATTCCAAACCTATTGGTCAACGGCACGGATGGTATTGCTGTAGGTATGGCGACAAAGATGCCCCCGCACAACCTGCGTGAGGTCTGCGCAGCGGTCGCACTCTACCTTGACAGCCCGGAAATTCCGGTTGAAGAGATCATGAGGGTCATGCCCGGCCCTGATTTCCCCACCGGTGGTATAATGATGGGCACCGAGGGTGTCAGAAACATCTACGCAACCGGGCAGGGTCGCGTGATTGTCAGAGGAGTTGCCACCATTGAAGAGAGCGAAGGAGGCAATCGTGGCGATCGCATCATCGTTTCTGAACTCCCGTACCAGGTCAACAAGGCACAGTGGATCACGGCAATTGCCGATATGGTCAAGGACAAACGGATTGACGGCCTCACCGATATCCGGGATGAATCCGACAAGGATGGGATCCGGGTAGTCTTTGAGCTTCGTAAGGGCACGATGTCGGCAGTTATCTTAAACCAGCTCTACAAGATGACCGCACTCGAATCCAGTTTCTCTGCGATCAACTTAGCAATTGTCGACAACCAGCCAAAGGTGCTCACCCTCCACGCCCTGTTGGAGAACTTCGTCCAACACCGGATCGAAGTGATTCGGCGCAGATCAGAGTTTGACTTGAAAAAGGCACAGGAGAAAGTCCATATATTAGTTGGCCTGCTCATCGCTCTTTCAAAGATTGATCTGATCATCGCGGCTATCAGGGGATCGGATACTGTAGATAACGCCCGTTTAGCCCTCATA
>JAURZP010000369.1 GCA_030653335.1 Methanoregula sp.
TTTAAGGATTACGAGCCTCTGCGATAATCCGTGGGGACACTCATTGGATTGCAGAACGATAAATGAAGACAGATGAGCAAAATACATGATACTCTGATGGCAGTATACGCATTTACCGGTGGAATTACTGGACGTCATAGAACTGGTTGACCCGATGATGGATGCGGAAAAATTGTAACGGGCGGGAGTTTTTGTCCTGAAATGTAATCAGAACCATTGCACCCGCCCGCTATGGATCACTTTTTCCCGTATTCTGCTTTAAGCCGCAAAAATTCTTTTACTGAATAATCAATCTTCGAATTTTTGTTGGGAACCTTCATTTTTATCCTAATCTGATCGGCAACCTCTTTGTGCTGATTGAGGTAGGTGTCATAGAGCATGATTACGATTGGGCTGTAGTATCCATCATCGGCTGGCTTAATCGCATCGAGATAGTCCTTCCGGTGAGATAATCCAAGATAAATCGTTGGATACCCCTCTCTTTCAAGAATGAAATTCATAAGAGCCCTGCCGACCCTTCCATTTCCATCGGTAAACGGATGAATCAATTCAAAGCGCGTGTGAAGCAGGGTTGCAAGCTCGAACGGGTGGGTTTTTTTTGCATTGGCCCGGTACCAGGAAATCAGATCCTTCATCAGATCAGGTACAATTATTGCGGGCGGGGGTTCGTACTCAACTTTTTCAATCCCAACCTGGATTTGCCGGTAATCGCCCGGTGTCCTCATCAGGTTCTCCATGAGGAACGCATGCATCTTTTTGATCAATTTTTCCGAAACATCTCCCTCATAGGTCTTTAAGAAATCCCGGAGCTTCACAAAATTAAGGATTTCATAAACTTCGGAAACCTTCTTTCCCGAAGGAGAGATGTCATGCTCAAGAAGTTCCTGAACTTCCCGTGGTGAGATGGTGTTACCCTCAATTGCTGTCGTGCCCTGGACATAGCGAACGAACACTGACTCAACATACCGGTAACTTTCATCCGGGTAGAGGTCTTTGAACTCAGCGTGATAATACCGAAGTGTTTCGAGTGCCGTAATTTGCTCTTTATCGATGAATTCAGCATCGTAGTGACCCACGCGATAATCTAAAAATTTTGTTATCCTGAGAGATGTGAACTCATTCTTTTTATCGACAAACTCATTTAAGGTGATTTTATCGATTCTGCCTCCATAAAGCAGTACCGGTATTGATTTCGAGTTAACTTTGATGCTCTCTCTAAAATAGAGATAGTTATGGCCTTTAATATTCTTTATTTCTAGTTTTATCATAGTAACAGTTTAATCGTAGTATTATACGGACACATAAAAAAATCTATTGTTGGGTTAACTTTTAACGATGCATTATGGGGAAATATGTGATTGGGAGTGATGCCACCATCAGAACATTCATCGGGTCCAACCGGGATATTACCTTATCATGCCCGATGCCCGCGACCTCTCCAACAGGGCAGTTGAACTTGCCGAGTCCGGTCAGTACGATGAGGCGCTCGCACTCGTGAACAAGGGAATCAGACTCGATGCCAACAACGCGAGCGCGTGGTATAACAAGGGAATAATTCTTTTCAAGATGTGCAGATACCAGGACGCCCTCAATGCATTTGCACAGGCAGCGGATATCGACCCCGAATTCACCGAGGCATGGTACAACAAGGGGATGGCGTTCATGTGTAACGAAAAATATCTTGAGGCCATTCGTGCGTTTAACAAAGTGTTGAAGATCCATCCGCATGACGAGCGGGCACGCGAACAATTGGATCTGGCACAGAAGAAAATTATGGAGTCGGGTAGTTTTTCATCGTCGTCTCCGGAAAAGGATCAAACGAGATTGATCAAGTGAGAGACCGGGGAGTATGGTACATTTTCCTACTTTATTCCTCATCGGAGATGCCTAGTATCTGGGGGTACTAAACATGAGGGAAAACAAGCCCAAATTGGGCTCATATTGCCGGATTCCGGTCCGGAACCCCCCTCTAAAATGGTCTGGTTCTTGGATGTGAAAATAAGTGCCTTAATCTCGCTCTATTTGTAAAAATACGGCTGTATTGGGCTTGAAAAACGAAGGTCGCCAAGGCCGTTTAAATCACATTTTGTTCTCTCCGGTGTTTTACCTGTTTTCGCCAATTCGTTTTTGATCCACTAAACGCGAAAACGCCAATTCAATTTTGATCCACCTCAAGACAAGTTCCACCCAATAACGATATCAAGCGAGGTGGGACGTGAGGTGAAAACAATGACAGACATACGCAAGATAGTGGAATTGCATGAACTCGGTGATTCAAAACGAGAAGTAGCCCGGGAAACCCGGTCATCCCGGAACACTGTAAAGAAATACATCAACCGTGTAAAAAATGTCCGGGAAGGAAAAGAGACCGAAATACTCCCTAAAAACCGGAAAATCATTCAACCCCCTCGTGTAGTAACCCCGGAAGTAGTCGAAAAGATTCACCGGCACCTTAAAACGAACCTGACCCGTCCAAAGAAGCAACGACTCAACGCGAAAAGAATCCATGAACTGCTCCGAAAGGACGGGCATAAACTCAGTTACAGCAGCGTCAAGCAGAAAGTAGCCGACTGGAAAAAGGAACACGGACCCCGGGAAGTGTATATCCTTCAGCAGCCAAAGCAAGGAGAACGAGCCGAATTTGACTGGGGCAGAGTTGATCTCTGCATAGGCGGAGTGTGGTCAAAATATCATTCGGCCGGCATGGTCCTGAATCATTCGCTGTATCGCGTGAGTCGTCTTTACTCTCGTGAAACGTTACTGGAAGTGATCCAGGCGCACATAGAATTCTTCAACGAGCTCAACGCAGTACCGCCAAAAATGGTATATGACCAGATGTCTACCGTCTACAACTCAAAGACAAAACAGATCAACGAACGATTTTTAGAATTTGCTACGCATTACGGATTTACTCCGGTGATCTGTAATCCGGGCTCGCCCCAGGAAAAGGGTACCGATGAACAAAGCATCGGTTATGTAAGACGGATGGCATTTGCTGAAAGAACGTCGTTTGATACTCTTGACGACGCAAATGCGTGGTTAAAACAACGACTTCTTGAGATCAATGGCGCTCCAGTACATCGTCGGGTCCTTACACCCATTGAAGGACTCGAACTGGAACGACCGGCAATGCATCCGCTACCGGTTCTTGAATTCAGTAACTACGTCCTCATACGAGCATCGATCTCTAAATATTCGTTTGTTACCTGCGATACGAATTATTATTCAGTCCCAGATACGTACCGGCCTCGTCATATTACCCTGCGGCTGTATGAAAACACGATTGAATTGCTAGACGGGGATGCCATAATCGCCACACATCAGCGCCTGCGAGGTAAGAAAGAATATTGCCTGAACATTGCCCATTTCGTAAAAACATTTCACCGGAAACCCGGTGCCATACGCAACGCTAAAGTGGTGGCGAATCTCGATATAAAGATCCGCGAGTTGTTCAACCGGTATTACCAGAACGAACCAAAAGAGTTCCTGCCGATTCTCGACCTGATTAAAAACTCATCAGAACAAGCACTGAGCTACGCCATTGACACTCTGGCAGAACAGGAAATATTCCCTACCTGCGATGCACTAAGGTTCATTATCTGGCAACAGGAACAGATGCTCCAGCCGTTCTCTATAACCGACAGTTTCTGCGTAGATGAACCGCAACTGTCTGCGTTCGATCAGTTGATCGGAGGCTGATATGATGGTATCTCCCCTTGCTGATCTGTGCAAACAACTCCACATCTCCGGAGTCTACGAATATTATTGCGAATCTGCTTCTGTAAACGATGACCTTGAATCGTTTTTGATCGCTGCTCTTCAGGCCGAACTTGATGCCCGTATGCTGAACCGGCAGATGAAAATCTTGCGGGAAGCGGGGTTTCCAACGAAGAAACGGTTCGAAGATCTGGTGCCGGAATCACTCCCGGAAGATGGTCGAAAAGCGCTCTCTGAACTGAAGTCTCTGGGATTTGTTCAGGAACACAAAAATGTGATCCTGCTCGGGAACTCGGGTACGGGAAAAACACATCTCGCTATTGCTACCGGCATGCTTGCCTGCGAGCATAATTACCGTGTGATGTTCCGGACTGCTGCGGGACTGGTTAATGAGATGATTGAAGCCCGGCAGGATAACCGGCTGTCTACGCTTATGCACCAGTTTAAAAAAATCGATCTTCTTATTCTCGATGAACTCGGGTATATCACGTTCGATCTGGCGGCGGCTGAACTGGTGTTCCAACTGCTGGCTGCACGCTATGAATCTTCCAGTACGATCATTACGACAAATCTCTCATTCTCTGATTGGATCAAAATCTTCCACGACAAGAGTCTGACTGCGGCTATTCTTGACAGGATTACTCATCGCTCTGCCATTATTAACATGAACGGCGTGAGTTTCAGGAGACGATAGCTGCGTGAGGTTTATCTGTTCCACAGCCTTTTGTGTTATATAGGGTGGATCAATTTCGGATTGGCGCTCTGGATCACTTTTGAGTTGGCGAAAACATTTACCTGTTTGAGGAGAGATCTGCCCTAAAAAGGGTCGTTATCGAGGTCGTTTTTTTGGGTCGGGGAAATTGGGTATATTACCCGATATTTGAGTTCTACAGGGGTGGAATTTGACGACTAGGTGGACCGAGCATGCTCAAACATACTTCGCGAAACAGCTGGGGGGGGACAGTGTCCAAATCCGCTCGTCAGTTAAACCAACCATGATGCCAACCGGTTTTCAAGATAGTGGGGGAGTGACTCTTTTTTGACCCAAACTTATTTCGCATTATGAACCAATTTTCGAACAAAGATATTGCTGAGGTTCATACGTGTCAAATAATTTCATGCAAGGTAAATCAATCGTGAAAAATTCGGTGAAAATTCTTTTGTGCATTTTCCTGTTGCTCGTGCTTGTGCAGGGGGTTCAAGCAGCAGAAACGTATGTGTTCGTGACCAAATGGGGATCATCGGGGTCAGGAGATGGGCAGTTCAATTCAATGGATGCCGTTGCAATTGATTCGTCCGGTAATGTGTATGTTGTGGACACGAACCAAAATAGGATCCAGAAATTTAGTTCAACCGGTAATTTTTTAGGTAAATGGGGATCTTTGGGTAGTGAAGACGGCCTGTTCAATCACCCTGAAGGTATCGCAGTGGATTCATCTGGCAATGTCTACGTTGGTGACACCCGTAACTATCGAATCCAAAAATTTAGTTCAACCGGTAATTTTTTAGGTAAATTTGGTTCGCGGGGGTCAAATGATGGGCAGTTTAATAGTTACGCCAAATCTGTTGCGGTAGATTCGTCGGACAATGTATATGTTGCGGAAATGCATAACGGTCGGATACAGAAATTTAGTTCAACCGGGATATTTTTAGGTAGGTGGGGATCAGAGGGATCGGGAGACGGGCAGTTTAATAACCCATATGCTATCGCAGTTGATTCATCTGGCAATGTATATGTTGTTGACAGAGATAACCATCGGATCCAGAAATTTAGTTCAACCGGTAATTTTTTAGGTAAATGGGGATCTTTTGGTAGCGAAGACGGGCAGTTCAATTACCCCGCTGCTGTTGCGGTAGATTCATCTGGCAATGTATACATTGGAGACTCGTATAACAGTAGGATCCAGAAATTCAGTTCAACCGGTAATTTTTTAGGTAAATGGGGTTCTCAGGGATTGGAAGCCGGGCGGTTCCTCTATCCCAATGGTGTCGCAATTGATTCGTTCGGTAATTTGTATGTTGTGGACTCACCCTACCATGGAGTTCAGAAGTTCGCGGTTCAGATTTCAACCCCAACGCCCACACCAACTCCGACAACTGTTCCAACAACGGTACCTACAACCACAATCACTACTGTTTCAACGACAATTCCTACAACTCAACATACTACTGCGGTCACTACTGGTTCAACAACTACATTTACCACAGTCCAGACCCCCACGCAAACAACGGCAATAACAACAATTCCAACCTCAATACCAACAACAGGACAAACAACCAGTATTACGACAGTACCAACAGCCCGTACCCCAAGACCAACGGCAACGGTGAATCATTCCGCCACGATTGAGAGATTAGAGAAACAAATTGCCGAACAAAACACAAAAATCGAAGAACAAGGGAACTGGATCGATCAAATTCTTAGGTTTTTAGGTCTGAAATAATTTTTTTAAACTATTTCACAACTGTCCACCAATACAGGCAACATATTTCCCGGATTCGGTGATAGTAATAATATTATTTCTTCCAGAGCGTTTACGCTGAATATAGCCGCTAGCTTCAAGATTTCCAAGATATTTCTTTTCCAATTTAATGTTTTGTGTAATACTTTCGGCGCGTTTATTTACGGATTTCCCCTCGGATGTGGGGATACTCTTGGTTGGTTTTCCAATATCCGCCAACTTGGTTTCAAACCCTTCGACACCATTATCATGCAAATAATCTCTTAGTTCGGTGGAACGTATCCCTCGATTCTCCTGATACAATTTAACAAGAATTTTCTGACTGACATCATCCGGTAAATCAAACTCAAAATTTTCAAATCTGAATGTCTCACCCTTCTTACAAATACTCAGGCCATGCTCCAGGAAATCACTATTGTTCAAAGAGTAATCCTCCGCAGAAACGTAATAGACATCTGCCCCGTGGACCATTCCCGCAAGGGCAGCCCCTATCGAGGTTTTCCTGCCGCATGCAGACATGTTGATCTGAACTTTGTTACCCTTTGCCTGTTCGTCCTTGATGATTGCTGATATTTGTTTCATGACTTCCAAGAGATCAAAAAGCTGTACTTCCCGAACAATTGGTTTAATCTTTTTTTCATTATTAAAAAAGTCAAAGACTTTGTTCGTGAAATGTACCTGTCGCGATACCATTTCATCTTCATATTTGCCGGTATTTTTTGTAATTGATAGAATATAGACCCGGTCAACACTGCGTTTCTTGAACGGTGCAACAGCCCGGTCATACTCATGACCGAGCGGGATAATATGCACATTATCCTGAAGGGCTGCCATATAGCATATTAATGTCATTAATGTTATTAATGTTATTGATAATATTCTAAAACGACTTTACGTTATTCCGGATTCATTTCTTTGTATCCAAGGAGGATCTCAAGAAAAATCTCCTTGGCGAGGAATTGAAATGAGAACCGACATACAACCTTTGGAAGGAAGAAGGGCAACCTTCATCGCCACATTCTCCAGGAGAGATAACTTCAGGACGAAGTGGGGATTTCGGGTGAAGATATTACTGAAACACATCAAAGATGTGCAATCCAAACCTTTGTTCGATCACGTATCTATCACTGATCAATCATCACTGCAGCAGATGAGCCTCCTGAAAGAAGGAGATCTTATCGTGTTCTCTGCTGTGGTGAGAGAGTATCAACGAGGTTATCATGGAGATGATATTGACCTCCGACTAAAACATCCGGAATCTGTCGATTATATGCTTTATGATATTCGTGACATCGAAAAAAAGAATCTTGACGTCCGAACTAAGAAAATCCCTCTGGACCTTGGATTTAAAAAACTGATGGAAAATAAATTCATATCTCTCGGTGTAGCATAAGGCAATACGAACTGAACAAACTAATAGGTGAAAGTTATGCAGAAAATGTCTAATATTACACAAAAAAATGTCGATAAGTTTATCGCAACGAATGATATTGCAAATTACTATCGACAATATGGCTGGAAAAATGACCGATGGACAGGTGTATTCAGTGATATCCTTCTGCTCGAACAGAGTGTCGGCACAGCCGCGAGAGATCAGCAGATTACCAAGAGCCACATCCTCAAGATCGCTCAATGGGGAGGGCTTCCGAACACAGAGAGAATCCAGTGCCTGAAAGATCCTCTTGTGTTGCCCCTATATGATGGGATGGAAATCTCTATGGCCATAAAAAATGATCCGTTAACTGCAGTGAGGATGATAAGCCAGCAGACAACCGGTATCGGACCTACCTATATCAGCAAAGTACTCCGGTTTGCGGCACCAACCTTGTATGGGGCGATAGATTCCCGTCTTGTTCGTGTCTTTGGGGCAGGGGATCCAAAATCCAGCAGAATGCGAATTCTAAATTTGAAGGCAAATCAAGCCAAAAGTAAACGCTGGTCTATTGGCCAAGACAACTGGCCGAGCGAATTTGGAACATGGCTCGCCATTCTTGGCCACATTGCCGGAACTCTGAATGCATCCGGTGTCACGTGCCCACACCCAGCTCAACTCATAGACGCTAAATTACGTCAAACGGGAACTTGGTTACCTGCTGATGTGGAAATGGCGTTATTTTCTTATGCATCTCTAACGATTTACGGCAGTTCAGTAACATAGATTGAATGCAAACCCCCCAATAATTTTTATATTTATCAAACGGCGGTAAAAAAGCAAGGTTTATCGATTGACAATTGAAGTTGTTGTATAGAACAAACAGAGAACGTGAGTAAAATGGATTTTTTGGCTAATAATATTAAAAATTTGATTACAAAAGGAAATCTTCTAGCCGAATTGGGCCATTACGACGAAGCCCTCTCTTACTATTTTAGAATTTTAGAAATTGATCCCAGTAATCAGGAAGTTTTATTGAATCTGGGCCATTCCCTGATTGAATTAAAAAAATACCCTGAAGCAATAACCTGTTATGACACACTGCTAAAAATAAACTTCAAAAATTCACTCGCATGGCAACAAAAAGGTTACATTCTTTTACAGATGGATCGGACCGAAGAGGCGATTTCCTGTCTTGATTTTTCAATACAAAACAATCCGGATAACTCCGATGCTCTTCTTTTATTAGCATCGACGTTAATGAAATTGAAAAAATATAATGAAGCAATTTTATGTTATGATAAGTGTCTCGAAACATGTGATCCTGATTTTTATGTTAAAGCATTATGGAGTAGAGGTCTCGCCTTTGACAAACTAGGACAAAAAAACGAGAGTAATACTCAAGAAAAAATTGAATCTAATTCCACTATTAAGATAAATTGTGAAGATTCTGCTCCAACGTCCACAGGACATCTGAATTATTACGAAAGTGTTGGTAACATTCAACGTTTCATTAACGATGAAGTTGAAATTCCTCCCGGTAGTTTTTGGCAATTGGCTCAAGCGGAGAGTGATAATTCATCCGTGGAAACTGAAGAAGAGCCCGATTATTCCGATGATTACTCGCCGGAACGTGATGAGGAATCCGATGAGGAATATTATGAAAGATTAGAGCGTGAGATGGAAGACCTTGGAGATTATAATGAAATTCAATATTATCGAACCTGTGAAAATAGCGAAGACGATTACGAACTGGAATATTGAGGTCTTTGAAAGCAAAAATTTCCTATCAATCTTTGTAAAAATGATGATTCCGTAACCCTGTCAAGACTTGTTCTACTCTCAATTGGGTGATTCCCCGAACATTAATAACAGGGATTTTGATCCATACTTATTTCGCATTAAGAAGCAATTTCCAAATACAGATATAACTGAGGTATTACCGTGTCTTATAATCTCATTCAAGGTAAACCAATAATTAAGAATTCAGTGAAAGTCATTCTGTGCCTTCTCCTATTCTTTGTACTTGTGCAGGGGGTTCAGGCGGCAGAAACGTATACGTTTGTTACTAAGTGGGGGTCATCTGGATCCGGAGATGGGCAGTTTAACGTTCCCTTCGGAGTTACAGTAGATTCTTTGGGCAATGTTTACATCGTTGATATCTATAACAATCGGATCCAGAAGTTCAGTTCGACTGGGACATTTTTAGCAAAGTGGGGGACATCAGGAACGAGTGATGGGCAGTTTTTCAATCCCGATGGTATCGCAGTAGATTCATCAGGCAATGTCTACGTTGCTGACAATGGCAACCATCGGATCCAGAAGTTCGGTTCAACCGGGACATTTTTAACAAAGTGGGGGGGGATGCTGGGAACAGGAAACGGGCAGTTCCATACTCCTCAAGGTGTCGCAGTAGATTCGTCAGGCAATGTCTACATTGCTGACATCAACAACTATCGGATCCAGAAGTTCAATTCTGGTGGGACATTTTTAGCGAAATGGGGGGCACAGGGAACAGGAGACGGGCAATTTACCATTCCCTTCAGTGTCGCAGTAGATTCTTCGGGCAATGTCTACGTCGCTGAAGGCAGCAGGATCCAGAAGTTCAGTTCGACGGGGACATTTATAACGAAGTGGGGATCTACTGGGTCTGGTGACGGGCAGTTCCAAACATCTCGTGGTGTCGCAGTAGATTCGTCAGGCAATGTCTATATTGTTGACACGGATAACAATCGGATCCAGAAATTCAGTTCGACGGGGACATTTATAACGAAGTGGGGATCTACGGGGTCTGGTGACGGGCAGTTCAAAAGCCCCTATGGTATCGCAGTAGATTCATCAGGCAATGTCTACGTTGCTGACACGTCAAATTATCGGATCCAGAAGTTTGCAATTCAAATTGCAACCCCCACACCCACTCCAACAACTATTGCGACGACAGTTCCAACAACGGTACCTATTACCACTATAACTACAGTTCCAACGACAAATATCATCACTCAACATACTACCACGATCACTACAGTTCCAACAACTACATCTACCACAGCCCCGCCCACAACACAGACAACCGCAATAACGACCGGACAAACAACGGTAGTAACTACAGTACCAACAACATTACCCACAACAGGGCAAACTACCAGTCTTACGATAGCACCAACTCCAACAATATCCACATCTCCCACGAGTTCTATGGAGAAATTACTTGAAGATCAGAACAAAAAAATTGACGAACAGAATCGGTTAATTGCCGAACAAAACAAAAAAATTGCGGAACAAAGCGATTTATTGAGCCAGCTTCTTAATTATTTAAAAGGGGTTTTTGGCTGGAAATAATTTTTTTCAATAATTTTAATTGGTCAAATTTTGTTCCAAATGGTTAATTTTTAAACCAATCGGAAATAGGGGTTGCGGTTGACACGCAGACGCTCGGTCATGTTCACTCATCCTCGCTCCTCACATACCGCTTCGCGGATTGTTCGTCGCTGTTGATCGTACTCCTGCTGAACGGTCAGTGACACTTCCACCACGACATCGCGCTGATGCACTCGCCCGTGCAAACGCAGGGCCGCTGCCGCCACACAAGTTCCCCACCCATTATTTTAGAAATCACATGGTGATGCTGGGCAATTCAAGGATGTTTCCCCTCAAAAAAAGGAGTTAACTCCGATCGCAAAAACCCCTAATCCGGGCATTTTACGGGCTTTGATTTCTGTATCTCTTCAAAATGGGCTCCGATTAGATGTAAATGACCCCCTGTTCGATCGAAAACTCCTGGAGTATTTGCATGAACAGGGGGTCCGGAGTGTGTCAGACAAAGCCAGAAACCGGGTCAGTTCCCAGTTCCAAAAGATACACTATTCTGAGCCCGATACGGGCTCCGATTGTCATTTTCATGATCCAGTTTCCGGGTTTTTTGGAGGTGGTGTCAACATCTCGAAAAAAATATCGATTAAAACGCTTGTTTTCGAAAAAGAAGCATTTTAAATCGAATAAAACCTGTTGAAATAGCGGGCTTTTGGCGGTCACGTTTTTTGACACATATTTCAGGTTGATTTTTAAGAGAAACTGCCTGCAAAGGCCCGTGGTGGACGTCTATCGCGATCACGTCGGAGATTTTTGGGATTAATGAGGTTTTTGGGAGTTTTAAATGATTCCGGTTCAAGGGGGAGTGCGGGTAGAGTTTTTCCCGGAAAAAGTTTCCTGATTTTTATCAGACGCCAGAAAATTTTTCCGGATTTTCAGTGAGCCGCCAAATTTTTTTTCAGATTTAAAAAAAGAAAAATCTCTCTCACTCTGCCCTCCGCATCACCGGATACAGCACCGCATCCTTCCCGTCAATCTGAATCGTTGACACCGTTGTATTGATCTGGCTTAAGGAATTTGCAAGAATCTTTGCTGATGAAAGGGTGTACAGCGTTCCGCCAATGTAAAGCGAGCGCTTCACTTCATTCCGCGAGCTGCCATAGTAATAATATCCACTGCCACCCGTACCGTGCTCTACGGTGCCCTTCAGGACAAAACCGGTATCCGGGTTCACTCCAAACACGTACGCTCCGTACCAGATCTGTGGCTGGTCCCCGCTCAGTTTTTTATCCTGCACTGCGTCCTGCTTCACAACCCGGGCCGGGATCACAAGCAGGTTCTTTTCCTTGTTGAACAGGAATGCCCGGTGATCCGATAGCGCAGCGGAGTCTGAGCCGGCATCGCCGATCTCAACTTTTCCTACCTGCCGTGGTTGCGCGACATCCGAGACATCGAAGAGTGCCAGCTTCAGTCCCTGTGTTGACACACCGCCCCAGTCGTTGGTTGCTGTCTCTTTCCCAATCCCGATGATGAGGTTCTTGTCATACGGGTGGAGGTAATCCGAGTAGCCGGGGATCTTGAGTTTTCCGAGGATCTTCGGGCTTGTTGGTGTCGAGAGATCGATCACAAAGAACGGGTCTATGCGTTTGAACGTGACCATGTAGAGCCGGTCACCGATGAACCGCGTCGAGTAGATCTTCTCCTGTTCGGCAATGTGCGTGAGTGACCCAATCGTCTTCATCGCACTGTCGAGCACAAAGACGTTGTTGTACTCGTACTGTCCCCTTGTTGTCCAGACATCGGACGTGGTGGCAACCCGGAGGTTGCCGCTATATTCATCCATGGCAAACTGGTTCTTGAGATATCCCGGTACTTCCCCTTTTGCTATGTAGCTGATCGCCCCGTTGTTGATCCCGATCTTGTGGATTATTGTTGTGCTCTGGTCGATCTCTTTCTTGCGGATCGCTTCCTGCTCACCGCTCTTTAACTCTGCGATGGCCACCTGTTTGTCCGCCTCGCTCATGGTATTGAAATCCTTGATAACTGAGGATACTGATAGCGGTGATGCACTGCCAGATCCCACGGAACTCTGCGCCACACCCATGGCGGGTTCAACGATTCCGCGCATCGGGCGGTAGATATTGTGGTACTTCTGGTAGCTCACGTACATTGCATCGGGCGATACATAGACGATGTTGCCGCTGCCGACAAGGTACGTTTTTGCATCTTTCGTATCACCGGTCCGGGCATCAAAAGATGTCACGGTGGTAAAGTCGTACTGGCGTTCGGGATTATCGAAGTAGTACACGTCCGGTTTAATGACAACTTTTGCATTCTCCTTAACCGCAGGGACGATGATCCGGTCATTGTACGGGTACACCGATTCACGGGAGAGCAGGTATACCGTATCACCAATCATCCGGGCGTTCACATAATTGCCGTCAATGGTGTAATCTTTGAGCAGCTTTGGCTGAGCCCTGTCACTGATATCATAAAAGACTGCATGGGTGACCGGCGCAGAGCGGTAGTACGGGTACCGCGGGGGCATCATCGCAAGCTTCGCTGCGACATCTGTGCCCTGTGGTGTGTCCCCGCTTGAAATTTCTGAAGTACCGCTCTTTAAGAGCACGAGCCGGTCACCACTGATGAAGATCTCGCGGGGTGTATCTTCAAGATCAGTCTTTGAAATGATGGATGCCGAGGATGCCGGGTATGCATCCACGATCGTAAGCGTGCTGCCCGAGATCACGTAGATGTAGCGGGCATCGTTCTTGACAAAGTCCGGTTCATCGACACCGGCAACCTGCACATTGGTTTCTGAATAACCGGGCGAACCGATGCTACCGGAAGAAGGAATAGCGCCCGATAATGAAGTGCCCTTTGCAGAGGACTCCTGTACAGCCATAACCGGGACAACCATACGATTCGATGATCCCGCCCCGTCAGTGAAATAGTCAGAACCCTGTGCAAGCTGGGTATTGTTCGTAATGTAATTGCGGATCTCTTCAGCCGAACTGAATTTTTTAATATCCCCTGCCGGTACCGTTGTGCTCATGCACCCGCTGGCAATGACTGCAGCGAGAATGAGCACGAGCGTGGTAAATGCGACAAGAGTGAGTTTCCTGTAAGACATAGTTGTTCAGGATCCTTTACACTGGAAAAGATGATGAATCTGGCGTTGACTGCGAAAAAAATCGAAGTAATCGCGTTTTTCTCCACTCTGACCACAAACCTATTCGTTAAGCATACGCTTAGATCTTTTTTATGAGCAGTAAAATGCATAAAAAGTGTTTAACGGGTTTTATTATCGTTTTAGCACTAGCCATTGTTTGTCTGGCGATCCCCGGGATCAGTGCTACGGTGCCTGACGATAACCCGAGGATAACTCCGTTCATGACTTATGCTGATATCGCTGTGACGAATGGATCTTTAACCAATCACACCTTCCCAACAGAATACAAGGTAACTCCCACACTCATCAGAGTTCAGGTTGAACTTAAAGAGACTGCCCTGCCCGCTCCGAAAGGGGAGATGGCAGCCGGTCCACGGGCGATTGGATTTTTTATAGATCCGGTATCTCTTGCGATTTTTATCCTCATCGTTGTTGCAGTGGCAGCCGGCATGGTGTACTTCCTGAAACGAAAACGTGATGAGGAAGAGGCGGAGTGAATTTTTTAAAAACCTCTCCATGAGAATCCGAGAGTTTTAACATTAATTCTGTGCGATCAATGCATTCCAAAAAGGGGGTCAGAAACGTATGTTTCAAATTGGGCGAGTGGTTTCCTGCAGACGCAGTCCGAATGGATGATCTGAATCGATCGAACCATTACCCGGCATCACGGTCTTGTTGTTGTTTGTCTTAGCGTTGAATACGATCAGCGATTGCAGTAATGGTGCGGAGATGTGCTGGTGTAACCCCCCGGTATCCGAACCAGCGAATCCGAGCGGTGTTCCGTCTTTAGAACCACGTCTTCTGGGGATTTTTTAAGTGCCGTTGTGCCGCAGGAGTTGTCTGCCTGCCCTGCGGGGTTCTCTTTAAATAACCGATCTGGATAAGGTAGGGTTCGTACACCTCTTCGATCGTCCGCGTCTCTTCTCCTACCGATATCGCAATGGTCTTTGCCCCGACCGGTCCTCCCCCGAAATCCTCAGCAATGACCGAGAGGATACGCCGGTCGAGTTCGTCCAGACCGAGCTCGTCGATCTGCATTAAGGAAAGTGCGTCCTTTGCAATCTCTGCAGTGATCGTTCCATCTCCCTTTACTACTGCAAAGTCCCGCACCCTGCGCAAGAGACGGTTTCCAATCCGGGGGGTGCCCCTGCTCCGCTGGGCAATCGCTTCAGCACCATCGGGTGTGATGGGAATTTTTAAGATGCCGGCGCTCCGGGTGACGATCTCGACAAGTTCTGCGGGGGAATACAGGTTTAGGCGGGTGATAATTCCGAACCGGTCCCGAAACGGCGAACTTAACAGGCCCTGCCTTGTGGTTGCGCCGATCAGTGTGAAGTGTTCGAGCGTGAGTTTGATCGAGCGGGCGCTCGGACCTTCACCGATCATCACATCGATGAAAAAATCTTCCATCGCCGGGTAGAGTATCTCTTCAACAACCGGGTTCATGCGATGAATCTCATCGATAAAGAGTACATCTCCTTTCTTTAACGGAGTGACCAGTGCGGCAATATCTCCGGGCTTTTCGAGCACCGGGCCTGTCGTTGTCCTGATGGTTGCGCCCATCTCGTGCGCAATGATATAGGCAAGGGTGGTCTTTCCCAGTCCCGGTGGTCCTGAGAACAGGATATGATCGAGCGGTTCATCCCTGATCTTGGCCGCTTCGATTGCGATCTTCAGCATCGCTTTTACCTGGTCCTGTCCTATGAACGCATCGAGAGAGGCCGGGCGCAGCGTGAGCTCCTCGCCATCATCTGCCAGGGGTTCTGAGGAAATGATCCGCTCGGTCATGGTTGTATCAGTGCTCTTTGAGTTTTACCAGCGCAGCTTTTATCAGCATCTGGACTGTGGGCTCGTTTAATCCTGCAGCGGCAGATTTTACCGCATCATACGAGGCTTTCTCGGCAAACCCGAGCGATATAAGCGCACTTGCCGCATCGTTGATCGTATGATCGCCTCTTCCGGCTCCCTCCGGTGGCATGGAATCGCGCACTTTCTTCATCTTGTCCTTGAGTTCAAGTATGAGTCGCTTTGCGCTCTTGCTCCCGATTCCCGATATCCGGGTCAGGGTTTTTTCATCTTCGGAGAGGATCGCCATGGCAAAGTCCCCGATTGTGATCTGGGAGAGGATGTTGAGGGCCGTTTGTGGACCGATCCCAGAAACCCCGATGAGGATGGAAAATATTTCCCGCTCGCTTCCGTGGAGAAAACCATACAGGGTGATCGCATCTTCCCGCACCGACATGTGGGTGAAGAGTTTTACCTTACCTGTTCTGCCCGCAATCTCCTGCACCGAGGGCTGGGGAACAAACACGCGGTACCCGATGCCATTGACGTCCAGTACCACCCACCGGTCCCCCGTCTGGACCGGTTCACCATACAGATATGCAATCATTTGTACTATCTCATGATGTGGATATGACATAAGGCAATCGAAAGACCATCTGCTGCATCGTCCGGCTTTGGCACTTCATCAAGTTGAAGCAGGCGCTTGATCATATCCTGCATCTGCTCTTTATCCGCTCGTCCGGATCCGGTGATTGCCTGTTTGATCTGGTTTGGGGTATACTCTTCAACCGGAATCTGGTGCTGCTCTGCGGCAAGAAGTATCACTCCACGCACCTCGCTCACGCTCATTGCAGAAGTGACATTTTTTGTGAAAAAAAGTTTTTCTATCGCCAGAAAATCCGGCGGATACCGCTTAAAAAGTGCCGTAATCTCTGTATATATCGTGAGCAGCCGCTCTGCCTGTTGCCTGCCCGCCCGTGTCTGGATGCACCCATAGCAGAGCGGTGCTGCCACTCCTTTGTCCACCTGTATCACGCCATATCCGAGCCGTGCAACACCGGGATCAATTCCTATGACAATCATGACAGATACCGATTCGCACGGATTTTTTTAAATTGATTTTCATCATCCATAATACAATCATACATGGCTGGCAGCTCACTGCTTTGCCGTTGCTTCGGTCAGCATTTCCACATTATTCCGGGTAAAAAACCCGTCAAAATTCCCGTAGCGGTGAATATATTCGTTCACGATCAGCGTGTGCTTTGAGGGATCTGAGAAGATCTGTTTGAGTCCGTCTGCTTCTGAACCTACAAGTTCGAGCAGGAACTCCATGCCTTCTTTTTTGAGCTGGGTAACCGTCTCTTCGATCCACTCTGTCTGGAACGCCATGTGGTGCACCCGTGTCCCGTAATTCCGGATGAACTTCTCGGTCGGCCCGGATGCCTCGTCACTGGTATATGGGGTGATTCCGGAAGTAAAGACCATGGCAAAGTCCTCTTTATTGCGCCGGGCCACGCTCGTGATCGAATTCTGTGATTTGACATGCACGCCGAAATCGTAGTGATAGTTGGTTAAGGAGAGGAACTCTAAGATGGCGGCAGTACGGTCCTGCGCTTTGACTCGTGTAGCCGCATGATCCAGTTTTGAAATATTTTTTAAGTGCCTGTATGCCGGCTTGGTGATATCAGGAGAGACGGTCGTTGCCCCTGCCGGGGCATACGTCTGCATCTCGTCCTGCCACTCAATAAACCCGATTGAATTTCCGGTATAGGGAGAGGGGGCGGTCTGGATAAAGGAGAAGTAATCGGATACGATTGGTTCGGGTGTCAGGAATTGAATTCCGCGTCTTTTCTGGATGGCCACGTATTCCTTAATGTCTGTTGTGGAAAAAACGAAAGTCTCGAGTCGGGTGTTGGGAAGAGGTTGAGTAAGTCGCGCCTTATTCGTTCCGGCAAAAGGGTTAGAGCCCTCACGCGACCGGACAATCAGCGATGCCGAGCCGGGAACGGAGAGCACGTAGCTCTGCGAATCGTTATCGAAGAAGGCTTCCGTGCACGCAAGTCCGGTATACCGGAGCAGCTCATAGACCGCAGGCACGAGATGATCGGTCTCGGTAGCGATGATCACCGAATCAAGCCCTCCAACAAGCCCTTCAAGCCCGGCATCCCTGCGTTCTTCCAGAGCCGTATCGGCCTTCCAAATGAGAATATTTTCCTGTTCAGATGCAGAATCGAGCGCAGAATCCTGTGATGTGGTCATTTAAGTCCGTCAACACTCCTGTGTATAGATACGGTGTCCGGGTCATAAAAATTGTTAAGTGTGAAAAAGCAAAGGGAATGATTAAAAATCCGTAGATCCCGGATCTACCGTGTTCGCAAGACAATAAACACTATTTATATAGGCATACAATATGGAATACAGGAGAATGTATGAAAAACGTTCATGAACCAACGTATTCCTTCGTCATCCTTACCCTCGTCCTTATCGTGGTCAACACGATCCTCGCATGGCTCTGCCAGTTTGCCCTGCCCGGTGGCATTGGTGGGATATCAACACTCTATTTTGCTGTAGCGTTTATGCTCCTCTTCACACTCTGGTTTGGTGCTTATGGTGCGATTGCTGCCTATGCCGGCACCCTGTTCGGTTCAGGGTTGCTCTCCACCAACCCGGCCCTTCATGGAGGGGTTGCGATCTACTGGTCGATCGCCGGTCTCCTGCAGGTGCTCATTCCGCTTTTTGCCCTGCGAACCTTTGAAGTGGATCTCAATTTAGAGAACCGCAGGGACTGGACGCTGCTGCTGCTCTTTGGGGTATTGATCAACAATGTTGTGGGTTCTGCCTGGGGTGCTTACACGCTCGCGCTTGGAAATGTCATCCAATCCAGCGAGATCGGGAGCGTATTTTCCATCTGGCTTATCGGCAACATTATCGTAACGATCATTATCGTGCCGATCGCCCTCCGGTTCTTTACGCCAAAGGTTCGGAAAT
>JAURZP010000385.1 GCA_030653335.1 Methanoregula sp.
ACCTCTACGAGATCATCGAACGGAAGAACTCCCTCTTCCGGATGACGGTCGATACCGCTGATCCGGTGATTACCGGCTCGGTCCGGTTCCTGCGGGATCTCTCGGTTGTGTTCTCTTGTTATGCCGAGCTGGCTGGTAACGGGAAGGCATCGGCCGGGGGTCTTGACTTCTCGGACCTGATCCTCCATGCCCGGCAGCTGTTCGTTGAACAGCGGGAACTTGTATCAACGCACTTCATGCCCCGCTTCCGGTACATCCTTGTTGATGAGTTCCAGGATACAGACCTTGCCCAGTTCGATATCATCCTCTCGATCATCGGGAAGCCTTCGCCCACAACAGACTGCCTCTTCATTGTCGGCGATCCCAAGCAATCGATCTATCTCTTCCGCGATGCGGATGTGACGCGGTTTAAAGAGGCGCAGGAGATCATCTCAGCGGCCTGTAAGGGACGGGTGGTGAACCTTGATACCAGCTTCCGGAGCACAAAGGAAGTGATCGGTCTCTCAAATTTCATCTTCTCCCGGCTGCTTGCGTCAGCGGAAAAACCGTGGGAGTTCGGGTACGAGCCGGTCAAAATATCCGAAAGCCGCGCCGGTCATACCGGTTCGGTGGAACTGCTTCTCCCGCCAAAAGGAAGCGATGCCGCCGGGACCAAGCGGAACGAGGCCGGGATGCTGGCCCGGCGGATCCACAGCATCGTTAATGCGCAGCCACTTTCTGTGTACTCGGAGCAGCCGGACCATACGTTCATCCAGCGCCCGGCCCGGTACGGCGATATCGCGATCCTGCTGGAGGCGAGGACCAGCCTCTCGTATTATCTTTCAGCGCTAGGCGAGTACGGGATTCCCTTTTATGTCCATGGGGGAACCGGGTTCTACCACCGGCAGGAAGTGTACGATCTCTGCAATATCCTTCCGTTCCTTGAACACCGGCACGACAACATCAGCCTTGCGGGCATCCTGCGGTCCCCGTATTTCGGAGTGCCGGATACCGAACTCTTCAGCATTGCGCAGGAGAACGGCCGGATGCTCTGGGATAAGCTGGGTGCGTATGTCACGCGGACCGGTGCCGGGCCGGCTACCCGTGCATTTGCTCTGCTGTCATCATGGCAGCAGTACGCCGGCCGCTCCGGGCTGGTTTCCCTCCTGCGCCGGATTTTATCGGAGTCCGGGGTTTACACGGTCTATGCCGCTCTTCCCGCCGGGGAACAGATTCTCGCCAACATCGAGAAACTGGTGAGCATGGCCCGGAACCGCGAGGAGGCGGGGAACTATGCACTCGCCGATTTCACTGCCGATCTCCGGCAGGCAATGGACGAGGATGAGCGGGAGGGCGAGGCGCCGCTCGATGCCCTTTGTGAGAATGCCGTCAACATCATGACGGTCCATGCTGCAAAGGGCCTGGAGTTCCCAATAGTGTTTGTCCCGGACATGGGCACGGGTTTCCGGGATCGTCCCGACCCGATTATGATTGGCGACAACCCGCTGCTGGTGGGAGTAAAGGTCCCAAACCCCGCTGACAATTACGAGATGACCGAGAGTGCTGTCATGGTGATGCTGCGGGAGTTGCAGCGCCAGAAGGAGCGGGCCGAAAGGAAGCGGTTGTTGTATGTGGCGCTGACCCGGGCGCGGGATCATTTGTTCATGAGCGGGACTGCCCCGGAGGATTCTGGGTTGTCTTTGGACCTTGCCCGGTCCCGGATTGAGTGGGTGTTTACTGCTTTATCGGTGACCGGGGATGCGATTGCTGCGGGGGGATTGGTGTTGCCTTCCGGGCTGCATCTGGCGATTGTGTCGGATCCGATGGCGATTCCTGCGGAGATGGGGCGGGTTCCACCTTCATTGCTTGTTGTGCCTGAGGAATGTGCGGGGAAGAGTGGGACCTGGAGTGGGCCTCGGTACTCTCCCGGGCCGGAGCGGGAGAGGGTTGTTTCTGTTTCGGAGCTGGTGAAAGATAACGAAAATAGAAAGGGGAATAGACCGGAGCTGATCGGGGATAAGATTCTATCAAAATATTTGCCGAATGTTGAAGGAGAGAAGAAGGGCACGATTATTCATGAAGTACTGCGGGGTCGGGATGTTGCGACTGTGCTGAAAGAGTTTGGGGAATATTCGGAGGATCATGTTCGGCAGTGCGAGGAAATTGTGGACCGGTTCCTTTCTTCAGATTTAATGAAACCAGTGAAACGATCATTTTGTGAAGTGCCATTTGTTGTGACATTTGACGGTGGACCGGTGAATGGGAAGATTGACCGGTTGTGTGAGATGGTGGATGGGAGCTGGGTGGTTATTGATTACAAGAGTAAAACGTCGGAGGATTATTCAGCTCTGGCTGGAAATTACGCTTTTTCGCTATCGGTTTACCTTGAGGCGGCGAGACAGTTGTTGCAAGAGGAGGTTGCGGGCAGGATATATTTTACAGAGACCGGGGTGTTTTGGAAGAGGTGACGATTAATTGGTGCAAAAAAAATAGGAAGGCATACCAATATTGCAAAGATAGCAAAGATAGCAGAAATTATGAATTTGTTTTCTGAAAGTTAGAAATTGAATTGATTAAATTTATAATAATCTTAGGAGGCTCCAATTTCTCTTCTTGATATTTCATTGCGACATACCTAGCTCTAATCCCTTTATTAGATTCAGATTTCAACCCAAGTTCGCAGTTAACATCAGTTACTTTAGGTTTATATTTCGGATCGTTTAGCTCCAATACTTTGTCAAAATTGGGAGAGAAAACACAATAATTTTCTTTTATTTGAGTGTCAGGAAAGTCCACGAGTTCTGATCCTGCGAAATTTAACAGGAATTTATTATGTGTTGAGTTATTTTTCTTTTCATTATCTCTGCAATCATTGTCGCTATCAAAGATCAGAAAAACTGGAATATTCAAATTTTGATAAAATTCAGCTAAATCGATCATAGAGAATTTCCCGCTAGAGGGTACGATAGCCATTCCAACTTTAAAGAAATTAAATCCAAGAATTTCTCCCCAAATCTCAAGACTAAGAGCTTCTGATTCCCCTTCACATAGTACAATTGAATTTGCAAATAGTCCCTCTTTGATCTGGACTGTAAGCATTCGGTCTAATCGTGCAGTTAATCCTTCAGCGGTTCCACTGCTTTGAATTCGGGTTTTTTTCTTCGATAATAATTCATCAAGATCAATTTTTTTACACTTTGTTCTGTTATTTTCCATCCACACCCTTATGAGTCCATTGAGGTGATTCTGTGGAATAAAATGAGGCGAATGGGTTGTAATAATAATTTGAGTGCCATTTCCAGCAATTTCCTCAAAAATATTGCACAAGGAACGTTGCGCGAGAGGATGCAGATATGCTTCAGGTTCATCTGCAACAATGTAGTAACCTCCATGATAAATGGATGAGAATGCCCTAATCGCAGCGATTGTTACGTTGCTTTGAATACCTTGACCCCCATCACTCAAATTGCATTGTTCATCTCCAATTATCTCAAAAAATTGTAAGGTTTTAAGGATGTGTTTGTGATCAAGCAAATCGAGTTTAATGTCAATCCGTTCGC
>JAURZP010000397.1 GCA_030653335.1 Methanoregula sp.
GAGAACCTGAACAACGCAACCGATGCAGCTGCTGCTTCAGCATCATTGATAATGATAATAGCAACCATAATAGCCATCATCGCAGGCATAGGCATTGCGCTGTACCTTTCAAAGAGCATCACCGCCCCACTCGATCTTGCCAGCAAGAATTTAAAAGAGATGGGCATGGGCCACCTTGGCAACCGGCTGAAGATGAACCGGAAGGACGAGATAGGCGAGATGGCCACCGTGATGGATACCTTCTCAGAAAATCTCCAGGTCCAGGTTGTCGGCACTATGAAGAAGATCGCCATGGGTGACCTTTCAACCACGGTCAAACCAATGGACGCTCAGGATGAGATCGGACCTGCCCTTATCACGATGACCAATGCAATCAATGCATTGACCGCTGATGCAAAAATGCTCGCAAAGGCAGCAATCGAAGGCAAACTTGACACCCGTGCGGATGCCAGTAAGCACCAGGGCGATTATAAGGCTGTTGTCGAAGGGGTTAATGGAACGCTCGATGCCGTGATCGGTCCGCTCAACGTGGCAGCTGAATATGTTGACCGGATCAGCAAAGGGGACCTACCGAAGAAGATCACCGATAACTACAACGGGGACTTCAACGAGATCAAGAATAACTTAAACAACTGTATCGACAACATCAATGCCCTCACTGCTGACGCAAACCAGCTCGCAAAAGGCGCTGTCGATGGAAAACTCGCCAATCGTTCCGATGTGACAAAGCACATGGGCGATTACCGGAAGATTATGGAAGGCGTCAACGCAACACTCGATGCGATTGTCGGTCCACTCACTATGTCAGCAGGATATATGGACCGTATCGCCAAAGGTGACATACCTCCAAAGATCACCGACCAGTACAATGGTGACTTCAACAAAATCAAGAACAACTTAAACGATTGCATCGAAGCCCTCACCGGTCTCCAGGGTGATTTAAGCAGCACGATTACTGCACAGAAAGCCGGAGATATGGAAGCGCGTTGCACGGCGAAAAACCTGCAGGGCGCTTATCTTGAACTGGCAAAAGGGGTCAATGAATCTCTCGATGCAATCACTGTTCCTGTGATGGACTCAGTTACTATCATGGGAGAGTACGCTCAGGGCGACTTTGCACAGGAGATGCGTGTCCTGCCGGGTAAGCAGATTGTGCTCACCAACGGATTAAACGGCATCCGCACCAATGTATTGGCTCTTATTACCGATGCGAATATACTCGCAAAGGCTGCTGACGAAGGAAAATTGAAGACACGTGCAGATGCAAGCAAGCACCACGGTGATTACAAGAAGATCATCGAAGGTGTCAACGCAACTTTCGATTCAGTAGTCGTGCCGGTCAATGAAGCCCTCCGTGTGTCGAAAGTCTATGCATCGCAGGACTTCACCACTCGCATCGATCAGAATCTCAAGATGCCCGGCGACTGGATAGCCTTCAAAGAAGCCTTAAACAATATTGGTATCGCGGTCTCAGCTGCAGTGACCAACATTGGTACCCAGGTAACCGATCTTGCCGCTGGTGCCGAAGAGGCCAATGCCAGTGTCGAAGAAGTGACGGCCGGTGCAGGACAGGTAGCAAAGAACACCAGCGCCGTAAGTGTCAATGTCGAGAAATCGATGGCGGGGATCGAACAGGTGCAGAAGGCCATGGAAGATCTCTCGCACACCATCCAGGAAGTAGCTACCCGTGCAGATGTAACCGCAAAACTTGTGCAGGACACCACCACTTACAGCAAGGAGGGTATGGACCTTGCCCGGAAGACCGAGAATGGCATGCAGGGCATCACCAAATCATCCAATGAAGTCAACACCATCATTATCGAGATCAAGGGACAGATGGACAAGATCAGCGAGATCGTCAGCCTGATCACCGACCTTGCGAACCAGACAAACCTGCTCGCCCTCAATGCAGCAATCGAAGCAGCTCGTGCTGGCGATGCAGGTCGCGGGTTTGCCGTTGTCGCAACGGAAGTCAAGTCACTCGCAGTCGAGTCACGGGCATCTGCCGAGAAGATTGCCGAGATGATCAACAACCTCCAGACGCAGACCAACAGTGCCGTGAATGCAGTTGCTTCTGCGAACACCGGCGTCAAACAAGGCAGCGAAGCACTGCATGATACGCTCAACAGTTTCTCCAAGATCGTAGAGTCAATCGACCAGGTGAGCAAGAACATCAGCGATGTGGCGGCGGCAGCTGAAGAGCAGGCAGCATCCGTTGAAGAAGTGACGGCCAGCGTCAATGAAGTCGGCGGGCTGATGCAGAGCACGGCAAAGGAGTCTACAGACGCTGCGGCTGCAAGCGAGGAGTCGGCTGCCGCAATTGACCAGATCTCAAAGGTCATTGGCAATGTGAACAACATCGTTGACAAAGTGACTAAAGAAGTCTCGCGGTTCAAGTGCTAAAACGGGGGATACTGACATGGCAAAAGTAACCAAGCCAACAGAGGAGGAAGAACACTCCTCATCTCCCCCCGTTGCTCAGGGACTGGTATCTGCCGAAAAAACGCAGGTCATAAAGGACAAAAAGGCTGGCAGGCACGAGAAGGGGATGCTGCAGGTCGTTGAGTTCCTGCTCGGAAACGAGAAGTATGCAGTCGACCTCTTCGATGTCAAGGAGGTCGTGGAGTACACCACCATTACCCAGCTTCCCAACAGCGCTTCCTACATGAAGGGCATCATCGACCTCCGGGGCGAGATCACCACCATCGTGGACTTAAAAGAACGCCTGCACATCCCTGCTACTACCGAGTTACGGGAGGAGAACAGCAGGATCATCGTGCTCGACGAGAAGATAACCCGGGCAAAGACCGGGA
>JAURZP010000403.1 GCA_030653335.1 Methanoregula sp.
GGTAGCCCTGCAGCACCGTCATCTGGTTGTTGATATCGTGCCGGGTGATGGAAGGAAGGTGAGCAGGATTTTTTGGATACATAAAGGGCGTCCTCCTTTCTGCCGGAGATCCGTGATCTTGCTGACTGCCACCAGGACCGCTGGTGCCCCTTTTTAGATCCTCTACCGTGCTTATCTATTCAGAATACACAGAAGTCTGGCCCGTTTTAACTCCGCACGCAGAGAGTCCCTTTCCCCCGGTTTGCCACATCACCCTTATACACATCCGCAGTAACCTTCCACTCAGGAAGCACCCGCTGCTCAATCTTTTCAAAGGTGGGGAGCATGTCGTGCACCGTACCTAAAATAACGCACGAGCCGCTCTTCATATTCCCGCAGGGCCGGGTGGCATCGCCTTCGATGATTAATTCCCCGCCCCGCATCTCCACACCGGGGAAATCACCGGCACTGCCATGGATGTGCACGGTTCCGCCGGCAAGGTATTCAGCGCAGAAATCCCCGGTATTGCCAGACACTTCCACCTTGCCGCCCTGCATCCCTTTCTTCTCGCCGCGGTATCCGGTTGCACAGTAATGACTGGCATTGCCCCGGCAGAGGATAGTCCCGCCCCGCATCTCCCGTCCGAGCCACGAATCGGCATTGCCACGGATCTCGATCGTTCCGCCGCTCATGAAGTTCCCGCAGTGCATGCCGATGTCCCCTTCGATCACGATACTGCCGGTATCCATGTACTCGCCGACCCGCTTGATCCGCGAAGTATCGCCTTTGAGTATCACTTCGATGTTTTCGGGAGAGACTGCGGTTCCTTCGACAAAGATCCAGAACATCTCTGAGAGCGTACGCTCCTTGTTACCCTCATAGACGATAAGGTCAGTACCTTTTAAGAAATTGCGGGGAATGATCGCCTCTGCTTCGATCGGGAGATTAGGCTTTGCCCGCACTTTGCTCTCGAGGATCACTCTCATGTAAATACCTCCGTTTCTATGCGCCGCCCGCGGGGGAGGTACACGTCCTGCACCGGGTAATTGCTCATTCTCACCGTGTAGAACTGCTCAAATCGTTTGATGAATTCCGGGTCATTCTCCATCCGGAGATCCTCGGGTACCTTTGCATCCACCCAGAAGGTCGCATTTGCACCGTCCACAATGATATCTCCGTCACGCGAAACCACGCGTCCCCGTTTGATCGTGTACCGGGTCTTCTGGAACCCTTCCACCACTTTCCGGTATTCCCGGGCCGGGTCAACGGAATCGGTCCGGATCGGGTAGATGGCAATGTCGGCTTCCGCACCGATGCCGAGATGGCCTTTACCCTGGTTGATGATACCCAGTGCCTTTGCCTGCCCTGCCCGGGTCATGACGGCGATATCGTGCCAGTCCAACTCCCGTTCAAGCGCACAGAGCGAGGTTCTCTGCTCGACACCGGTTGCCAGCGTGGCACATTCCTCATCCCTATAGCGTTTGCTCATCAGGAGGCCGATGATCTCGGGATATTTCACAAACGGTGCACCGTTGGGGTTGTCGGTCTCAAGCAGGCACTGGTACGGATTTTTCGTGAGAAGTGCCAGTTCGAGGCCGATCGCCCACATGATGCAGTTCACGGCACTCTTCTTCGAGTACGTTACCGGTATGATACCGGACCCGGTCTCCAGCTCCACATCGTGGTTGCTCCATTTGTTGTGGTGGAGACAGTGGAGGTTGAACTCCATGGGACCATCAGCGGTCATGGTCATGGTCCGGCCGAACATGATCTGGCCCATGTCCATCACGATCTGGGGTTTGCTGTTGACCGAGCGGGTGATCTCTTCGGCCTTGGAACTGATGTTCTTCCATGTCCCGCCGCCGTACGCATGGAACTGCACATGAGTGGCGTACAGGGTCTGGCGGTCGGGATTTAAGTCAGGCACGATATCGAACGTTTCGAGCGTGGTCTGGTAATTGCCGGGTTTTCCTAAGTTGTTGCAGTGCAGGTGCACCGAATGGGGGAGTTTGAGAAGTTCGTTTGCCCGGATCATGGTGGTGATGATCTCGGCAGGAGTTACCGCAAAATGCGGAACCATCTCATGGATGCCGGTTAAGTCCTCACCAAAGCCCCACGCTTCGGTGCCGCCGGGGTTGGTCAGTTTGATCCCGTATCCCCGGGCTGCTTTTAGCGTCCATGCAACTACTGCCGCCGTCTTCCGGATATCTTTTTCCCGCACCGCATCCATGACTGCCCAGTTGCCGTCGAAGAGAGTGTTGGCCAGCATGTCCTGGTGGGGAGTTGCCGTGAACTCTTCGTGGGTGTGACGCGCCTCTAAGGGAGCCATCGCCCCTTCGAGCAGGGTGGTGTATCCCATCGCACTGTACCGGTAACTGTTCCCAAACGTGGTCGGGACATAGTAGCCGCTCGTGACATGCATCTTCCCCTTACGCTTTGTGCGACCCGCCCGCATATCCTCAGGGCTCATGTACCGCCCGAAGTTCACCTTCGTGCCGCTGACATGGGTATGCGAGTCGATGCCCCCGGGCAGCGTGAGACAACGCTGTGCATCGATTACATCTGCCCGGTCCGAAACAGATTCCACAATCCTGCCGTCACGGATTGTGATATCCATGATCTCGCCGTTGATGCCCCGGATCGGGTCAATGACACAGGCATTTTTTACCCATATTTCGGTCATAGCTCCTTTCCTCCGTTCAGGCGATCATAGATCTTTTTTAGGATCTCTGCATCGTCCGGGTACCCACGGTCGATCACTTTTTTCAACCGTATGGGTACCCCGTCCATACGGTACGCGGTTCCTGCTGCATCGATACCCGCCGCAGTGCAGGGAATATGGATGCGGGATAGGGCAGTTGTCGCGTTCACGTGCGGGTCGATAACCACGGTTGGGATCTTTGCAAGGTGGGCAGCAGCAGCCCGGGGGAAGTTCGCCCCCGGGTCACTTGCAACAATAAGGGCTGCATCGCATTCTCCCCTCCGCAATATGTCAACGGCTGTTGTCTCGCCGGGATTGTAAAACGCAATGCCCCGGGCAAAATCAACGGCAAAGGGATACCCGGTCATCCACGTGAAGACTTCATTGGAACCATAGACATTCCCGTGGCCCCGCAGCGGGGAGATCACAAATTTCGTGTGACGGTTGAGTTCGTCGGTAAGCTCAATGGCATTTCTTATGTTCTTGTATTTTCCACGGCTCATCGTGAGACCGAGACCAAAAAAGATCGCCCCGAACTTTGCCGTTTTACAGATCTCTGCAATACGGATAAGCTGCTCCTTAGAAACACCGGCGACTTTTGCGGGAATGACCGATGCTTTTCCACGGACAATTGCCCGTAGTGCGGATAGCACCGCGTAATCCCCGCTGTGTTCGATCTGCACGAATTCGTCGGCAATGCCGGCAGTATCGGTCCTGCGGGTATCGACAACGATCACCGTTCGTTCCCGCTGGGCATCCGGGACAAAAAAGCCAGTAGCATACGTGGTATACCGGCTCATGTGGCGGGGATGCGCCTCAATAGGATTGCACCCCCAGTAGATGATCACATCCGCCCGGTTCTTCACCTGGCCGAGCGTGCAGCCGGGATGGCCGACTTCCTGGATGGCAAGAATGGACGGCCCGTGGCAGACGGTACTTGTATTGTCGATGACAGCTCCAATGAGTTCAGCGATATGCACACCAATGCTCTGTGCTTCACCGTGCGTGCTGCTCCACCCGTACAGGAGCGGCCGGTCTGCACCCTGTAAGATCTCTGCCGTCTCTTTGATCGCTTCGGTATAGGAGATATCCTCCCAGCCGCTCTCCGTGCGCCTTATTGGGGACGGGAGCCTTACGTCATTCATGAACGTTGACTCTGCAAGGGCGCAACCGTTCTGCACCTTTACGATCTTTCCTCCTTCGCACACGAGTTCGAGATCATCGCAGAGGCAACCACAGAAGGGGCAGACCACATCATGTTCGATCATAACGCAACCCCCCGATCGCTTCCATGAGTTCCCCTACGCTCTTTACCGGTTCTTCTGTAGGTTCGATTTCCACACTCTGGCTCTTGAAGTCCGGCATGCCGGTACCATGGGTCTCAGAGGAGATGATGTGGTTGGCATACGGGCCGATCGCGACAAAAATCTCCGCTCGTGCCACTCCCTCTGCGGGACGTGCGGTAAGGACGATATAACCGGCAGGCGTAGTGAGCCGGACCCGGTCCCCGTCCTCGATTCCCAGCATCATCATATCCACAGGATTGAGAAAGCCAGCCGATGTCACGCTACGATAGTTATCCGACCCCTTGTGCTCGACCGAAGTACCCTGCGGAACCGTGCGCCCGGTGTTGAGGATACACTTCACTGCCATCCCTCCTGCACGGGCTGCTGGTATCCTTCGAGGATCCGGGCAATCCGGATGGCACCATTCGGGCAGCTGACTTCGCAGGTCTTGCAGCCCGTGCATTTATCCTCGTGGATTACCACAATGTCACCTTCCTGCACCCGCATGATCACGTCGTCATTGGAGGAATGCCCGCCTGCCCCCATCTGGGCATCGGCCTGCTTGTTGACCGGACACGCAGTACAGCAATTCCCGCAGCCGGTGCAGAGTTCCGTATCAATCGCGATACGGAACGAGAAGAGCAGCGACGTGCCTTCGCGTTCCATCGTCTCACGGATCCTCCCGCTTTTTAAGACGCCGTTCGGGCACGCCTCCACGCAGAGCCCACAGCGGATGCAGTGCCCTTTGTGGATTTTTGGCATCCAGCCATCGCCGGCATGCACCACCTCGATAGCACCCGGTGCCGGGCAGGCCATCATGCAGAAGAGGGCATGTGTGCAGGTCTTGCCGGTCGGCTCCGGAAATCCCCGGAAATGGGAAGGAGTAACTAATGGAGCGGTCTTTGCAAAGAGGAATTTTTTGATCCACTCAGCGCGGGCAAACTCCCTGATATACCAGACCAGAGACGATACCATTTTTACCGCTCCGTGCAGGCAACACAAGGGTCTGCCGAGATGAAGGTTGCAGTGACATCGGCGATTGAATCCGACCCGATGATCATCTCGTGGCAGCACGCTTCGATGTTCATGATGGACGGAGTCTGGATCTGGATCTCTACGATTCGTCCGAATTCATCACTCTTGATAAAATAGGTCAGTTCTCCCCGTGGGGCTTCGCCGCTGTACCGGGTCTCTCCCGCTTTGCAGACGCCCCCGCCACGCACTACACCTTTTGGAAGTTCCCGCAGGCATTTCCGGATCAGATCGATGCTCTGGAAGACTTCGTCGAACCGGACCATCACCCGCGCAAAGTTATCGCAATCGGGCCGGGTGATCGGGACAAAGCCGAGTTTCTGGTAGGTTGGATGATTTTGCCGGCAGTCATACGCGATTCCACTCCCCCGTGCAGTCGGACCAACCACATGGGCCCGCTGTGCTGCCTCCAGTGTGAGAATCCCGACACCCCGGCTACGCAGTGCGATCATCGGACCGCTCTCAAACATCCCGGAATACCGGCGCAGATCCCCTTCGATCCGGTCGAGCGATACCAGTAATGCTTCTGCTTCCTTTCTCTGGATGTCGCACCGGACACCCCCGGGGATCATGTAAGCGCAGGTGACCCGGGCACCGGTCAGGCGCTCAAGTTCATCCATCACATGCTCCCGTAAGTCAAGCAGGTACATCCCCAGTGTCTCGTGCTCAATCGTATAGCAGTACGAGAAATTGGCGAGTATGTGGCTCTGCATCCGGTCGAGTTCGTTTGCGATCACCCGGAGATACGCGGCGCGGGGCGGAACGACGATATCGCTGATCTGTTCCATAGCCTCGATAAATACCATGTTATGGATCACCGAGCAGATCCCGCAGACTCGCTCGGCAAGGAACATCACCTCCTGCCACGGGCGCCCCTTCATGATCCGCTCGATCCCCTTCTTCATGTACCCGAGCTCGACTTCGGCGCCGGTAATGCGTTCACCTTTTGCCTCGCACTTGAGCCGGACCGGCTCCTTGAAGCAGGGGTGAATGGGCCCTAACGGAATATTGACATCCACAATACGTTTCATTAGTGCTCCTCCTCCCAGTTGGCAAAGACTGAATCGCGCACCGACATGATTGCCTGCAGGATCTCGGTGGGACGGGGCGGGCAGCCCGGAACTTCAGCAGCGATCGGGATGTGCTTTTTTACCGGTGGATCGACAAAGGAGCCCTTCCGATCGAACAGGCACCCGGAGATGGGGCAGTTGCCGATGGTGATTGCGGCCTTTGGTGCGGGAATCTTCTCCCAGACCATGGCAAGTTTCTCCTCCCAGCCCGGGGTATAGGCGCCGATCACGAGCAGGACATCAGCTTCCCTTGGGTTATTGTGGACAAATATGCCGTACTGTTCGATATCGTAGCGGGGGGCTAAACAGGCGAGCACCTCGATATCGCAGCCATTGCAGGATCCGACATCTACGTATGCCACATGGATCGAACGCGACCGTACCTTATTTTTTATCCGCTGGAGAATGTTCATATATTCAATGCCTCCCGTATCTGTATCCTGCCATACGCGATCGCGTCATCCAATGGTGTGCCTGTTTGTAAGCGTGCATCCACTTCCCTGAAAATGGCATCCATTGCTGCACCGGAAAGGATCTGAAGATAAACCGTATATTTTTCCCGTCCCAGTGCCTGTGCAACTGCATCGCCCTGATCGGCATGATCTGCTGCCATCTCCGCCCGTGCGGGGAGATTTTCCAACTGGATCATGTCAAGATGTTCAATTAAGTATCTTCGCAACTCCTGCACGGGAATATTCAGTTCAAGGGCAATCTTCCGCACAAGGATGTCGTGCCGCATCGCAACAAGAATCCGGTATTTCTGGGGAACAAGATCCTGCTCGTAGAGGTAGGTGGTCATAACAGCCCCCCGTATTTGAACGCCCCGTAAACCACAAACAGGAGCACGGCGGCCCAGAGTGCGACAATCTCAGCAGTGTGGAGCCGGTGCTCATCATTTATGAGATAGTATGCAGTGGCAATCGCGAGCACAATGGCAACAACAATGCCTTCTGCCCAGATAGATGGCCGGTCAATGATCTGGGCGATGGTGATGAGAATGTACAATACACCTCCAAAGAGAATCGTTTCACGGATCATGGTTGCACCACCATCAGGACTATCGCCGCATACACAAGCATCAGGGCGGTTACCAGCATCTGGATGGTCACCGAATCAAAAGGCGACATCATCGGCGTGACTGCACAGGCAAACGCGAGAATTACAATCATCAGGATCATACCAACCAGAAGCCATGGCAGGGAGAGCGGCCCGATGAATACCGCAAGGAAGACGGCGATCAGGACATAGGTCTTTAAGCCGTTGCAGATCTCAAGACCCGCACGCCAGATGCCGAAGTGTTCGGTCTTGTACCCGCTTACCAGCTCCTTTGCCTCAACAATGGAGAAGGGACCAAAGGGCATCTTTGAGAGGATCACAATGAACATCGCACAGGCTGCCGGAAATGCAATGATGAGCAGCGGGCCGTGCACCTGCTGGTAATACATAATGGCAGAGAGGTCGAGTGAGCGGGTGTAGACTGCGATCACTGCAACGCTGACAAAGAGCGGGAGCTCCGATGCGGCCGAGATGACTGACCGGACACCGCCATACTTGCTGTACGGCGATCCGGACGAGAGCCCGAACCCATGCTCCACGATCTTATGGAGCATGTAGATCCCAAAAATGACAAGGAGGCTTCCCCCGCTGATGAGCACGTAGAATGCAGCCGTCCAGATACCAATTGCGATCAGGACAACCCCGACAAAGAGGACCGGGCTTGCGGTCTTTGGGATCCAGGTTGTCTTGAAGGAGAACTTGAGCATGTGCAGGATCTCCTGCCATATGGGCGGGCCGGGTCTCCGCTGGATCCGGGCGATGATCTTCCGGTGGATGCCTAAGAGGAGCAGGCCAAAGAAGGTGGCAATGAGGAGTTCTGCGATCATATCAGTACCCGATGAACGGGATGTCACCTCCGGACTCTCCTGCCATCCAGATAAAGAAGAGTGAAAGAACCGTGACCGGGAATGTCACGACAAGCAATGCGGAGCAGACAGGGAGCGGTATCATTCCCATGAAGTACAGTACGGATGCGATCACACAGACACCCGCACCCACCCAGAATATTCGTGCAACCGTTGTTCTCTTCATCTTCATCACCCCAGCATAATGATCTCGACAACCCGCAGGAATATCAGCAGCGAGGAGAGCGAACACATGATCACATACGGTGCACCCGGGGCCCGGAACATCTCGGCTTTTGCCGCGTAGAAGGGAGCCATTCCCTCACCGATCACGCCGAGCATGAGCATCCCCTTTGCGATCAGCGGAACGGCCGGCACGGTGCCTTTCATCAGCTCGATCATCGAGAGCGAGCCGGTTACAGCAGCGTACACAGCAGCGCCAGCAAAGAGGGGGACTGTTGCTGCAAGAGCCACCAGCCCGTACTGGTATGCCGCGTCCTGCACGTGCGGGCTCTTTACCGCAGCAACAATCCCGACATTGGTGATTCCGACCATCGCAGTAAAGAGGGTGAAGTTAAAGATATCCCCGGTCACCATCGCTCCCATCGTGGCAAGCCCGCAGGCGATCGCCATAAAGCGCCGGAACCGCATCTCGTCCACACTGATCTCCTTGGCCCGGTAGGCATCGCCACCAAACGCGATATCGATCTGTTTTTCGGGCTGGCTGATGAGCGCAAGCACGGTAAAGGTCAGGGCGAGCAAAAAGAGCGTGATCGTGTAAGGCGTCAGGTATACAAGTTCATCGCCAAACTCCAGTATATAGAGGGGGACTCCCCCGACAAGATCAATCATGCTGCTTCCCCCACATGGTCCCGACAAGGGACATCTTCACGGTTACTTTCAGGAGGATGCCAATCGCAGCTCCCATGAGCGCAACAAACCAGTACTGCGGCAGGAACATGAAGACAAAGAATGCAAAGATCCAGATCGCCCATGAGATACCGCTTGCCATCTCGAGCAGGTTTAAGTCATTCCGGTACGTGCGGGAGATGAAGAGAAAGACCAGGCCAAGCCCCGCCACCCCGCCCCCGGTAAACCCGGAGAGGACCATGCCATACGCAACAAGGAAGATCGAGAGGATCAACGGTGCATCAGACTTTGTGATCACTTCGATGTTGAGCCCCATCACGGGCCGGTTCCGGATCCCCTCCTTGGTGCAATAGATCTGGGAAAGGGCGAGCAGTTCAGCAATTCCCACCGTAAGGCCCGGGAGGATCAGGGCTTCTGCAAGATCGGTGCCGAGCATTGCGATGATACCGAGCGCCACGATCTCGACCAGATCGAGAAGGAGAAGCTTGTGGAGGTCATCGCGCTCCCGTGCCAGTGCATAGAACGCAATGACTGCGGCAACCATTATGACCAATATCCCGTAACTATACTGTGCCCACATGGTCAGACCTTCCGGTAGATATACGAGGCAATGGCAAACGCGATGAAGAGGATCGTGGCCTCAACAACCGTATCAAGGCCCCGGGTGTTGTACAGGATCTCGTCAATGATTCCTCCCGGGTGCGCGACAATGGTGGTCCCAAGGTGCATGGTTACCTGCGACAGGAACAGGGAAAACGGTGTCAGGTAGGACGTAACAAGCCCTGCGGTCGGGGAATTTTCCGGGTACTGGGAGACTATGCTCACTTGCGTGAATGGTGGTCCCCCGCGATCGTACGGGTCGAGCGAGCTGTTGCGGTCAAAGGTCTTGGGATAGAGCTGTTTCTCACTGTACGGGAGCGGAAGAAGTAAGATACCGGCAATAAACAGTAGCAGGCAGGCACCCGCAAAGAGGGGCATGATATTTTCATAGTTGCAAAGGAAGTGCGAGATCTTCCTGATGATCATGCTGCCGCCTCTTTCTTCTGGATGACCCGGACATAGATGAACGTCGAAAGCACGGATATTGCCCCGAACGTGAGCAGGGCCAGCGCCTCATTGTACGAGAGCATGACGAGCAGCAGGCCAAAGGCCGGGATCTCAAGATTGATCAGCCGGGTCAGGTAATCTTTCGGACGGGGAAACGCCACGGCGATCGTACCGGCTACCAGCACGATGAGGCCGAGAATAAATTCCGGGGCATAACCGGCAATCATGATGATGCTCTCCTCTGGCAGGCCATCAGGATGAAGACCGTTGATAGCGGGGCGATCAGTGCAAGTGCAATAGCCACGTCAAGCAATCCGCGATCAACAATGAACGGGAAGATCCCGGCGATCAGGATCGAGAGCGAGATCAGTTTGTCAAACGGATCGCGGTTGACAATCGCTGCGATCATGCCAATGAGGATGAGGATGGCTGAAGCAGCCATGATGATCTCATCCATTGCGCTTCATCCCCCCGGACCAGGTACTCGCGATCGCGTTGGACTCAAACGTGGACCCGACAAAGAACGCTGCTGCTGCAAGGATTGTAAGAGGATGCGGTACCAGGAGTGCAATGATCGCGGTCACGGCAAACGAGATGACGTTGAGAAACGGCAGTTTGCGCATGGTATTTCGTTCGGTGATGATCCGCAGGGCTGCATACACCGCGATTACTGCGCAGAGGTATATTGCGATCATGGATTAACTCCCAGCAACCTGTTACGGAGATCCCAGAGCCGGGCAATCAGCCGGCTGGAATGCACATGGGAGATGCCCTGTATGGTGAGGATCGCAATCACCATGCCGGCAATAAAGTCCGAAGCGGCAAACCCGATCTGGGTCATGCCAAAGACAATAAACGTCGCGGTGATCGCGCCGGTCGTGCCCGCATAGCCGGGATCGTAACAGATGCGGTTCCCGATATACACGAGCAGGGCTGCAAAAAGACCGCCGGGAAGTCCTGCGCAGTACACCCCGCAGGCAGCAAGGAGCGTTCCTGCCGAAGCATCGGGAGATGATACGATGTTGCCCAGCATGAAACCGCCGTGCAGGTTCCCGCCGCCCTTTTCCACTTCCTGTGCAATCGCAGTTGCCCCGCAAACGCCCCCGCTCGCTGGTAAATTAAAGAATACATCAATAGCTACAAAATTGATCCAGCACAGCGCTGCGGCAATAAGGATACGGGCGGGCTCATCGAGCATGGTACAACCCGGCGAAGATCATCGTCTGACCGAATCATCGGCGGGATACTGGATAAAGGTTGTGATATTGACGGGGTTTGGTTTTACGTTTTTTTTAAGATAGTGGGGAAATGAAAAAAGGTCTTATGCTATCATACGGAAGGCGTCTGGATATTCACTGCGATAATCCGGATAAAATTTCAGAATAAGGACGCATCCAATTTTTATTTATCAAAAAAATGTATCCACCACGGCTAACGTTCACATGAACCGGATTTTTCACTGGCAAGATAGTCGTGGAGACGAATGGCCCGGGTCTGCAATTCTCCTGCAAAACGGGTGAGTTCTGTTGCGGCGGCAGCAGAGACTTTGCCATATCCCCGCATGTGTCTTGGTCTGATCTCTTCGGCTGCAATGTCGATGGAATATAGTCTGGAACGAATGGCCCGGGAGACAGGAATACCCGGAGGGTTACTGGAAATTCCCTGTTTTTCCAGTGTCTGGGTGAGCTGGGCGCGGACGCTGGCAATATAATCTTCAATTACCTTCCGTTGTGCATGAGTAATATCAGGGATATATGAAGGGAATGCCGCTTGTGAATCAGTCTCGTTCAGGACACTCTCAATCTCGCTGAGGATGCTGTCGATGTGCTGGCAGGTGATGCGAAGGCGGCGTTCCTGGTTCTCGTCCAGAGTGTCATTTTCCGCTCTTGTGGTCAAGATATGTCACCGGACGAACGCTTTCCTGCCGGCATAGACTGCTCTGCTGCCGAGTTCTTCCTCGATCCGCATGAGCTGGTTGTACTTCTCTACCCGTTCGCCCCGGCAGGGTGCACCGGTCTTGAGCTTGCCGGCACATGTTGCGACCGTGAAATCGGCGATGAACGAATCAGGGGTCTCGCCGCTCCGGTGGGAGACGTTGATGCCCCAGCCGGCTTTCTTTGCGAGATCGATAGTTGCAAGCGTCTCGGTCACGGTCCCGATCTGGTTGAGTTTGATCAGCACAGAGTTTGCCGTATGTTCTGCAATGCCCCGCTTCACCAGTTCCGGGGACGTGACAAAAATGTCATCTCCGATCAGTTCGATTGTGTTCCCGAGCGCTTCTGTCAGCAGTTTCCAGCCCGCCCAGTCATCCTCGGCAAGCCCGTCTTCGATAGAGATGATGGGATAGGTATCGACAAGCTTCCGGTAATACGCGGTCAGCTCATCGGGTGACAGATTCCTGCCCTCGCGTTTGAGTTCATACTTCCCGTCATGGAAAAAACCGCTCGACGCCGGGTCCAGCGAGATCCCGATATCTTTACCGGGCCGGTACCCTGCCTGTTCTATGGCGCGGGTGATGAGTTCGAGCGGTTCCTCGTTGGATGCAACCTTCGGGGCAAACCCGCCTTCGTCGCCAATCGCAGTCGGGTAGTTTTTCTTTTTCAGGATGTCCTGCAGTGCGTGGTACGTCTCGGCACCCCATTGCAGTGCGGTGTGGAAATCGGGAGCACCAAAGGGAGCGATCATATACTCCTGGAAATCCGCACCCTGCCACTGGGCATGCACCCCGCCGTTGAGCACATTCATCATCGGGACCGGCAGGAGATACTGATTGTCTTTGTTCAGGTACTCGTAGAGCGGGATATCCCTTGATAAGGAAACGGCCCGGGCTGCCACCATCGAGACCCCGAGGATTGCATTTGCGCCGAGCTTACCTTTGTTCGGAGTTCCATCGATTGCGTTCATGGCACGGTCTATTGCCTCCTGTTCAGTGGCATCCTCCGCGATAAGAACAGGTGCAATGAGGGTGTTCACATTAGCGACAGCTTTGAGCACCCCTTTGCCTCCGAACCGCTTCGGATCTTTGTCCCGGAGTTCTACAGCCTCATGTATCCCGGTCGATGCTCCTGACGGTACCGCAGCCCGTGCCTTGGTACCGTCAGCAAGAACAATATCCACTTCGACGGTCGGGTTGCCCCGTGAATCGAGGATCTCGCGTGCATGAATTTTTTTAATTGCTGTTTTCATCTCATTACGCTCCTTTGTATTCCCGTTTTGTTTTCCATTCATTTTATCCATCGTTCATTCAGCAATATGCCCCTCAACAGCATATCGTTTTTGCACAACAAGCCCCAACACAGGAATCATTGACTTACCTTTCCGGGTCAGTCCCTGACAAAGTCAACTGACTTCCCCGTGCAGGTACAACGGACATAATTGCCGATAAAACAGAAGTCATCAGCCCGGATAAGGCGGTTATGGCGGACTTCATCGCCAGATGATTAAAAAATGATGGTTCTTTACTGTTTTATGTGTATGCATTTCTTGATGCTTTGTGGATGTCGACAACAGAGATCGCAACCGTGAAGAAGCTGACGGCAACATCGTGCCGGGTGTGTTTTTTAATCTTTGAGGATCCGGTTTTGTGGTCCGCAGGGAAATGATTCGGGACCAAAGTTTTCACCGGCGCTATCTATAGGGAAACACGAGCGGAGGTGTTCGACAAGACGTTTGCCAGGATCGGGGCGGTGTGGGTGACTCCATGAGTGCACCTTTGGTGCCCCTTTAAGAAAATCGTGAAATCCCTTAACTGTAACCCTTCACGGGTCGCAAAGATTATTGTCCGCAATGTGTCCGCTATCAATCTCCCCCTCCCCCTTCAAATTTTCAGTGGTCTTGATTTTTCTTTGAATTTCACTCGTTTTCCAGATCGCAGGTATTTGGCTGCAATGTCCGATAATGTCCGAATATGTCCGAATTACCCATTAGGTTATTCGGGAATATTTTGCCTCATTTACTCAAACGGGTGGAAGTTCTCAGCCGGATTGCTAACCCTATCAGTGCCCGGAATTTTCTGGAAATGTCCGAAATGGATCATTTAGCAGATAGATAGTACTCTTGGTCTTTCCTTCTTTCAGGACAATATGCAACGTCTCCAGTTCTGAAAGATCCCGCTGGGCGGTCTTTTGCGTGCAGGCGAATTGTTTTGCATACTCAGCAGATGTGATCCCTGGGTGCTGACGGAGATATACGAGTGCCTGTTTTTGCCGGTCGTTGATCAAATTCGGTTCTTCCATGAAGCGGTTGATGCTTGACCGGGTGAAGGTTACTGAGAATGAATCATCCTGTTCCCTGAACTCCGGATCGGGAAGGGTTTGTTCACGGCATGCCTTTACCATGTGAATGGTCCCAGAACCCCATTGTTCAATGAATCCTGCGAGGAAGAGCAGATCCGCAACAGCGGTATTTCTCGGAAGGGACAGGTGATCAATCTTTAATGATTCTACGGTCAGGACATTCGGGAGTTTTCCCGGGTTACATACCTGAAGTTGTCCGGCAAATATCCGGACCTGGGCATGTGCAACGGACCGGTAATCCCGGTGGCAGAGCGCGTTGATAACGGATTCCCGCACGGCTTCCGGGGGATAATCCCAGTGTTCCTCCCGCCGTGTTTTGCCGGGAACGACCCATGCGGATTTCCGGATCTCCGACAGGATAAAACTGACCGTATCATCGATCTGGCGCATAAGCGGTCCACCGATCAACTTCATGCTGATGCAGGTGCTGGTAACATCGGTCCCGCTGAAATGGCCGCAGCGGATTTCGGCCTGATGGATGAATTGCTGGGGATCTTTTCCGAATATCAGGATCGCAGTGTTTGTAGGCACACCGTCTTTGAGCAGGTGGAGTTTTTTAAGGAGGCTGGAAACGGATGCACTTGCGTCGGCATCGTGGCGGCGTTCGTCTTTTGCCTTTGCAAGAAAATCGTAAACAATGGCAGGATCGATATCATCGATCGTTGCGCCAGGGCAAATTTCCCCATCCCACGGGGGCTGGTTGATGGTAAGGATCGTCCGCTTGATTTCGTCGGGGGGCATGACCCGGTTCTCGGTTCCTGTCCGCATGTACGCGATACCATCAAGATAGTACGGTTTGCTGATTCCCTCCGGGACCGCGACAACGATCAGGTGTTTTCCCCCTTCTTCGATGACGCGGATATCGGATGTAATCTCCGGTTTTATCCGGGAGGCGATTTGCTGGGAGAGTTTGCGGAGTGAGTGGTCAGCAGGATCTACGCCGACTATTGCCCCGGTGTTGGTCCTGCCAAACGAGATGACGCCGCCATGATGGTTGAGGAATCCGCAGACGGATTTGAGCGCAGGCTCGATGAGGGAGAGGGATTTTTTGAATTCAACCGTATCGGATTCGTGGAGGGTCATGAACGGAGGGCCTCATACAATGTACTGAATTAGGGTTCTCTTCCTTTTTCTGGTTGTTGCTCTCCTCCTAAAGAAAAAACGTGATTTGTTCAGATTCTGCACAACGGATCTCCCCACAACCCCATTCAGCAAAACCTAAATTTCCCGACCGAGGGGGAATTATTCCAGCCCGGGGGCCCAACGGTGGGGAGCAAGAGAAAACTATTGGCAGATTTCGTATAGAGCAATGTCACCAAGAGTGCGGTTTTGTGAACTCGCGGACCCGAAGCGGATATCTTCCAGAGTTTTCTTTTTCTTTTTTTTGCCGGGATAAACAAAGAATTAATTATCTGCACATGCGAACGATTTCAGTATCCGGTGATGGAGTTCACCGCTAACTGCCTTTTGTGCTGATAACTCCTACCCGACCGTTTCCCGGTGCCACAATTGCGGGCTGCCAGATCGGCCGGATAATACAAGGAGGAATACTCCTATGGATGATACCAGCACCCCCACTCCATTACCCTCTCAAAGCACCACTACGATCTCCGTACCGGAAAACCTGCCGGAGATCCTGAAGACTGAACGGCGCCGCTTTGAAGATATGGACTCACGCTACGCCGTCCATGCAAAACGACTGGACGAGCTGGAAAAGCGCCTTTCACAAGGGCGGTTCCATCTCGCGGTGCTCGGGCAGGTGAAGCGGGGCAAAAGTACGCTCTTAAACGCCTTGCTCGGAGAGGACGTACTTCCGAGTTCGGTCGTCCCGCTCACTGCCCTCCCGACATTCGTCCAGTACGGGGAACAGCGGTTGCTCACGGTACGGTACAATGACAATCGCCCGGACACGGTCATGAAAGGCGAACCAACGCAATGGTTAAACAAGCAACTGATGGGCTTTGTGACCGAGGATGCCAACCCGAAAAACGAAAATGGTGTGCTCCAGGTGGAGATCACCCACCCCGCTGCGATCCTCCGGGATGTTGTCCTCATCGATACACCCGGCATCGGTTCAACCTACCGACACAACACCGAGGCAACGATGAACTTCCTGCCGCAATGCGATGCGGCTCTCTTTGTCATTTCGGCGGACCCGCCTATAACGGAAGTTGAAGTCACTTTCCTCAAAGAGATCCGGAGCCGGATCGGACAATTATTTTTCGTGCTGAACAAGGTGGACTACCTGACCGATGCTGAGCGCGAAACAGCTGTCGGTTTTTATCGCACGGTCCTGACACGCGATGCAGGTATCGAACCCGGCACCCGGATCTTTCCTACGTCCGCACGGAAGGGATTGCTGGCAAAAGAGTCCGGGGATGCACAGCAGTGGGAGGAGAGCGGACTTGCCGAAGTGTTCGATCACCTGATAACCTTCCTCGCCAAGGAAAAGAACCGGGTACTGAGGGATGCCATCGGCAGAAAAGCGTTCGATGTTTTCCAGGATGTACACCTCCAGATTGGTCTTGAGAACCGGGCGCTTGAACTGCCACTCGCCCAGCTGGAGTGCAGGCTCGCTGTGTTTGACAAAAAGATCGTAGAAGCAAAGGAGCAGCGGATTCATGCACAGGATATCCTTACCGGGGACCAGAAACGGGTGTACGCTCAGTTAGAAGCGTATATCGAAAATCTCCGCTCCCCTCTCCGCGAGCGGCTCACAACAATAGCCGAAGCAGCTATCTCCGCATCACCGCAGAGCCCTGAGCATACAGCGCAGCAGGCTGTGGCAGATGCGATCCCGGCATGGTTCGAGCGCGAACTGGGGCGGATCTCTGCGATGATGGACCAGGAGATCGCAGCACGGCTAAAGGACCACGAACAGCGGGCCGACGACCTCATCGAATCCATCCGGAAAGCAGCAGCGGAACTCTTTGACATTCCGTATCACGCACCTAGGGGTGAACGGGCCTATGAGCCGGTGAGAAAACCGTACTGGGTTGAACATGACTGGGACAGTTCATTCTCTCCGGTTTCGGCCGAAGTCATCGGACGGTTTCTGCCTAAATCCCTGCGTGAGAGCCTGGCCCGGGACCGGCTGAAAAAGCAGATCGATATGCTGGTGATTCGCAATCTTGAGAACCTCCGGTGGGCGACCATTCAGAACATTGATACGGCCTTCAGGAAGTTCAGCAGCGATCTCGATACGAATCTTGGCCTGACTATCGATGCTACCCAGGGTGCAATCCGTTTGGCACTCGAAGAGCGGACACGGCATGAGGAGAATGTTGCGGGCCGTATTGATGAACTGAAGAAGACTGCAACTGATATTCAGTGCGTGATCGACACATTCGGGAGCGGGTAAATTTGTCTGATGAGTGGTACTATGCGTTGTGATGAAGGTAAACGCTGTCCCAGCTGCGGGAACTTTCTCACCAGTTCAGAAAAAATCCACTATAGCGGGAAGAATGATTATCAGAGCAAGGCATTTGTTTTCTGTCCTGCCTGCGGATGGAAACAGCGCTGCACCGAAAGGGACGATGATCTTTTTCCCTATCGTTGATGACGATATGCCCGGTTGGGGTAGATAGCAGGGTTCTGATGGGTGAGGGGATAACTCCCCTCAGCGCCTTTAGCCCCTTACCGGGGTAGAACCGTACGGCATACGTGAAGTCCCGATACTTTTTCCAAGTCTTTTTCTATCCTGTTGCAAGTACACTACACATGGATCCCCTCCTCGCGTTTGTGATCACCCTTATCCTCATCACCATTGTCAGCCTCTGGTACAGGATATCCCCGTTCTTCACACTGATCGGAGGGGCGGTCCTGTTCGGGCTCCTTGCAGGTATGACACCCGACGCAACCATGCTGGGGATCATCGCGGGGATCGGCAAGGTATTTTCAGCATTTGGCATCATCATCCTCTGCGGGGCAGTCATTGCAAAACTCCTGCAGGAACAGCACCAGATCGAAGAGATCGTTACCGACATCAGGAGATACGTGAAAAATCCGCCGGTGATTGCAGGGATATCCGGATACCTCCTGTCAGTGCCGATCACCTGCTGCATCACCGCGTATATCATGTTAAACCCGATCCTTGACAGTCTTGAGAAAGACAGAACAAAGCGTAACGTGCTCCTGTATCTTGCTGCCGTTGGGGGCATCATCTCCTACGCCCTTATATACCCCACACCGGTTGTCATCCCGCTTTACGAAGCATTCTCCGGGGGGATGAGCCCATTACTCTTCGATGCCATTTCCATCCCGCTATCGCTTTTGCTATTAGGGGGAATCCTCCTTTACTTCCGGTTCATCCATCCGGCTTCTTTCACCACGGAAAGAGATAACCCACAAGCTACACCTCCTACTCAAAGCGATGAGATCAGTACTCCGGTCCTGCACCAGGGAATTCACTGGCGGGCATGGGCCCCGTTTATCGCCATCCTGATCGCTATTCCGGTTGCACTTCTTCTCCTGAAATTGTCTCAGATGAGCATGATCAACTTCATCATGCTTGTCGGAGCGGTCACGGCAATCGCCCTTTCCCCTCCGGCAGCACGGGCAACGGGATTGTCGCAGGGAGCAAAACACGCGGGGCTAATCATCTTTGACATCTGCGGAGCAGGGGCGCTCGGTTTTGTGATTGTCAAAAGCGGATTTGCACATGTAGCCCTGGGTCAGCTGACCGTATTGATCCCTATCATTCTCGTGCCGTTCATCCTCGCTGCACTGATCGAGACTGCGCAGGGTTCAAGGGTGGTAACCGCAGTAATTACGGCCGAAGTTCTCGCAGGTTCGGCAGTTGTCGGCGCAATCCACCCGCTCCCACTTATCCTCCTAGTCGGGGCCGGGTCGTGTGTAGTGTCCTACGTGACCGATCCCTTCTTCTGGCTTGTCCAGCGGACCACAGGGGATGACATTAAGACCGTGGTGAAGAATTACACGCTGCCCATCGCGCTCGCCGGTGTCGGGATCTTCATTGTGGCGCTCGGGCTTGAGTACCTGGTCTTCCGGTAATGAAAAATGGTTATATAGTCACGTGGATTGTCCGTTTCTGAGGATACAAGGATTGCTATCAGTGCATAAAATAATCGGAATTCCGGAAGAAAAGGAAAAGACACTGTTATAAAAAATCTCTTTCCGATGTGAACAGCCCCTCCATTTCCGCAACCGATCACATCCTCTTTGGCATGGTCCTCTTGTGCAGGTACATCGTACCAACCGTAAACACGACCGTGAAAACAGCCAGCGCAGCGATATCGATCCACACGGCGAAAAAGTGTGTGCCGGTAAACGAGTAGCGAACAAGATCCGTAAAATAGGTGAGCGGGGAGCACACCGCAAGCACCAGCCCCCATGCCGGCATCTGCTCCAGCGGGACGAAGATGCCGGAGATGAAGACCAGCGGGAACTTGATCAGCGACGAGAGCATCATGATGTTCGACGGTACATTAGTGGGCGGTACGGCAAGCAGCATCCCGATTGCCGAGAAGCAACACGCGGCCAGAAGAATAGCAACAAGCAGCGTGATGCCGTGAATGAGAGAAAGACCGACAGCCAACCCGATGATGACCGTAACTATCGTAATCCCGATGCCGAAGAGAATAGAGGCGATCATGTCGCCAAAGACAATGGCTTCGACCGTGACCGGGCACGACGCGAGCCGCTCAAGGGTCTTTGCCTGACCTTCCCAAGGAAAGATGGCGGGAGACACAGCGGTCGCTGTAAAAAAGAGTGTCATCCCGACCAGCCCGGATATGAGAAATGAAAGGGGGAGCTGCCTGCCCCCCATCAGGAAGGCAAGAAACATGAAGAGCGGCATGAAGACCCCGAAGATGAGCACAGGTCCCTTTAGGTAATAGATGCGGATATCCTTCTTTGCAATCGCCCATGCCCGCCGCACCTGTTCGGAAAAACCCGCCGGGTTCATGGTTTTGCCTCCTGCGTCAACCGGAGGAACGCTTCATCGAGGGAGGGGGCCAGCGTGTTCAGCGTGACAATCGCCGCACCGTTCTGCTGGCTGAAGGTCACAAGGGAGTGAATAGCGGCATCCCGGTTTTCTGCGGAAATCTGCCATTTGTCGCCGGTCCGGTTCACTCCAGTCACATCGCTGAGTCCTGCAAGGGCATCACTGGATACTTCACGGTCAAAACTTATTTCGATCTTATGCACCCGGTCGATTGCGACTTTGAGTTTCTCCGGAGCATCGATGGCTACCATCTTCCCGGCCCGGATGATGCCGACCCGGTGGCAGAGCCGGTTGGCCTCCTCCATGTTGTGCGTGGTAAGGAAGATGGTGGTTCCCTTCCGGTTCAGGTCGCGGAGCAGGGTAAGGATCATCTGGGTGCTCTGCACATCGAGACCGCTAGTAGGTTCATCGAGGAAGAGGAGTTCCGGCTCATGGATGAGCGCCATCGCGAGAATGAGCCGCTGCTTCATGCCTTTGGAGTACGCCTGCACTTTCTGGTCTTTGCGCTCAAGGAGTCCCACCATAGTGAGCAGTTCAGAAGAACGCTGCTCTGCCCGGGAACGCGGGAGCCCGTAGAGTTCCCCCATCAGCATCAGGTTCTGCCATGCGGTGAGATCCGTGTAGGCATTCGAAGTCTCCGGCACCACCCCGAATCCCTGTTTTGCCATCACCGGCTCGGTCCGGATATCATGGGCGAGGATCGTGGCGGTCCCGGCATCCGGGGGGATGACTCCGGTCAGCATCCGGGTAGTGGTGGTCTTGCCCGCGCCATTCGGGCCAAGGAAGCCGAAGATCTCACCTTTCTGGACCTCGAACGATACGTGTTCAACGGCAGTGCTTTTGCCAAAAACTTTCGTCAGATTTGACGCTTGAATTACCGGGGTCATAGCGATCTCATCTCCTCATACATCTTCGCGAATGCCGAGAAGGACCATTCGCTGAGTGCAGCGGATCCCCCGGTTCTCATCTTTTTTTACTGATACAAGGTGCTGGGGTTTGACGGGATGCTCGACACTGCCCGCTGTGATAATCCCTTCACCCTGAAGAACTACAAATACAACCGCATAGGGTTCCGGGTGAGGCGGAATCACCTGCCCGGTCTCAAGGCCGACGAGAACAATGTTCGACCCTGCGGTTTTCATCAGGTCTTTTTTGACCGGACCGGTTGGGGAAAACTCCGTTGCGCTCAGGAGATCCATCGTACCTTCCCCATATTTCGATGGATCCCGGTTTTCCGGGTTTCTCCTTCCATCCGGATTTTCTTTATGATCTTCATGATTGGATGGTAGGGCTTTAAGTAAATAAAAGTTATTCAATATTTTTTGAAATACTCGAACCATTTCGGTACCATGAGAGCCCTGGATTTCAGACAATCCCATTCCCATAAATTTTGACGAGATAGTACACTCCGATCACAATAAAAACCGCAGCAACCGCTCTCCGTATCCAGACTTCAGCAGCACCGATTTTCTGAACAATCCCGCTGCACTTCCCAACGCCCTTTACAAGTATATACGAGATCAAGATGACCGGCAACCCCGTGGCAATCGCAAACACTGCCGGTATGAACACCGGATCGCCCGCCCCGAGCGCCAGCGGGATGAGCATCGCAAAGAATAGCACAGCGGAGAACGGGCAGAAACTCAGCGCGAAAATAATCCCGAGCAGGAATGCGCCCAGGTATCCCTTCTCTGCCAGCCGTGCCGAAATGCCGGATGTGAACCCGGAGAACCAGTCGCCTCCGGGCAGCCGGTCGAAATGGATGATGTCGAGCAGGTAAATCCCGCATAAGACAAGAAACGGCCCGAGCAGCCGTTCGCCGTAGTGCTGGAGTCCCAAGGCCACTATCTGGATGTTCATCCCGAAGAAAACGATGACCGAGGCAACCGTGATATACGCCGTCATCCGGCCGAGTGTGTATACGAACCCGGTGAGAAGCGTGTGCCGGCTGCTGTCAATCCTCTTTGAAATATAGGCAATAGCGGTGATGTTAGTCGCGAGCGGACAGGGGCTGATAGCGGTCATCAGCCCGATGAAGAATGCGGCAACAAGAGGGACAGGATTTTCTCCCATTGTCCCGAGAAAATTCAGGAGATCCATATCAGGTGAGATCCCCGTTTAAGCGTTTCGAGATCAGACCCGTGAGATAGAAGTTATAGGTATCTTTGTTGCCGATCAGGGACCACACCCGGGTATCTTCTTTTTTGTGGAAACCATTTGCATCATAAACACCGATCCAGAGTGATGACCCGGTCACCCCATACTTCGTTGCAAGAGCGACATTCTCCGGAAGGTCATAATTGATATGAGCAAACACGAGCTTTCCTGATGCGAGTTCGACTTTGAAATTGGCATTTACGGTCTTTTCCGCGAGGTTGCCAACGGCGATGCAGGATGTGCATTGGGAGTTGCCGTGGAAATGGTACACCTCGACCCGCTCAACAGTGCTGGGGGCACTGGTTTTGGACAAGGTTGCAGACGGTGCTGCACCCAGATGAGGTGAAGTGTCGGTACAACCTGAAGTAACCAGGAGAACGATAATGAGAAAAACCACGGTGAGAGAACGCAAAAGCTGCATGATGCTATTTTCCTCAGGGTTACTTCCCCATGCGTTCAGTGCACTTCAGAGCCTTACGCCCGCTATCCGTGATTGTGTAGATAATCCAGTTGCCCTGCTGTTCACCGACAATAAGCTCCTGTTCTTTAAGGATATTGAGGTGATAGGAGAGTTTCGATGCCGCAATGTTCACAATACCTTTGATGACACAGACACAGAGCGGCTGGGAGAGAAGTGCATACAGGATAGAGAGCCGGATCGGGTCTGCAAGTGCCTGGTGCAACCGGCTGCCGTCGAGAAGTGCAGTCGAATCCGGGATCTTCGAGAGAAGGCCTTCGATCCCGCCCTGTTTGTCAAGATCTTTTTTAATCGGATCCGGAAGCTCATGACTAAAATCACAGCAATTTTTCTTCAGGAGCGATGTCCGTTTCAGTACCATGAGTAATTCAAATTAATATGAAATAGCAAGGTATATAATCTTGTCCTGCTCACATTGATTCAACAAAAATTGAAATGATGTGAGGACCATGGAAGGACAAAAAACCTCCTGTAGTTGTGGTGCAGAGGGAAAAACACGGATCATCTACTCCTGCTCCGGTATCGGATCGAATGTCGGGCAACTCGCCAATGCGGTCGCGTGCCGGCTGGCGGGCGAAGGGTACGGCGGGGGCTCGTGTCTCGCCGGTGTCGGTGGGGGTATTGAAAAACTGGTTGGCCAGGGAAAATCGGCTGACGAGCGGATCGTGATTGACGGTTGCCCGGTTGCCTGCGCAAAGAAGATCATGGTTGACAAAAGCTTGTCAATCGATCGTTACGTTATGATCACGGATCTCGGCATCACCAAAACACCCGGCCCCACATTCGTTGAGAGTGATGTACAAACAGTAATCGATGCTGTCAAAAACACGCGGTAATATCAGGTATGTATGTACAAGACGGTAAAATAGCACCTTGATAAAACTGGAACAGTACGAGCGGATAACAAAATAACTAACAGAGGAATACACTTTTGACAGATCCAATCATCGGCTCACTCCTGATGGGATGGGATACCCTGTTTGGGTATCTCTCGCAACACGTAGTTACCTGCCTGATCCCGGCGTTCTTTATCGCCGGTGCTATCGCATCGTTTATCAAGAAAGATGCAATCCTGAAATACTTCAGCCCGGAAACCAAAAAGAGCACCTCTTACGGGATTGCATCGGTATCAGGTGCTGTGCTTGCGGTATGCAGCTGCACGATCCTCCCGATGTTTGCAAGCATCCTTAAGAAGGGCAGCGGGCTTGGACCCGCGATCACCTTCCTGTACGCGGGACCGGCGATCAACATCCTTGCCATCGTCTACACGGCAAATGTGCTCGGGTATGATCTTGGTATCGCCAGAGCAGTGGCGGCGGTCGTGTTGTCTATCTTGATCGGACTTATCATGATGTCACTCTTCCCCGCCCATGATGATGAGACCACAAAGACTCACGCCGCTGCCCGCAGGGCAGTCATGGCAAAGGAAGATACCCGGCCAAGATGGGTTATACCGGCGTTCTTTATCTTCCTGGTCGCCATTCTCCTCATAGGGACTTCAGCGCTTGATGTTTTCATCAGGCTCCTGATCGTGTACTTCCTCTCAATGGCGGTCGCGTTCCTGCTGATCTACTACTTCACCCGCGACGAGATAACCGACTGGGGACTTGAGATCTGGGACCTGACCAAAAAGATCTTCCCGATCCTGGTCATCGGCACGTTCGCACTCGGCGTCCTTGCCTTCTTCCTTCCCCCGGAGACATTCAAGCCGTTCTTTGGCAACAACTCGCTCCAGGCAAACTTCCTTGCAGCAATCGTGGGAGCAATCCTCTACATGCCAACGCTGCTTGAAGTGCCGGTCATCGGAACAACACTGGGGTACCTGTCGGGATCCATGGCAAAAGGCCCGGCCCTTTCCCTGCTTTTAACCGGCCCGAGCGTCAGCCTGCCGAGCCTGCTGGTCATCTACCGGATTATAGGTGCGAAAAAGACCCTTACGTATGCCGGTCTTGTGATCGTATTCTCGACTATGGCCGGATTCCTCTTCGGGAACTTCTTCTGAGGTAGTACCATGAGCGACGACAAACCCTGCTGTGCCGCAGAAGCGCTCCGGCGCATCCGGCAGATCCCGGTCAACGGGATCATGACGGGCATCACGATGCTCGATGAGAGCATTGAGGATGTGAATGAGCAGAACCTGGGAAGTGAACAAGAGACCATCGCTGCGCTCATGAAAAAGATCAGAATCTACAATTATGTCCCAAAAGGGGTTGAGGAAGCATATGCCCATGCCATTATGGAAGAATACAAAAAACCATCCCAAAAAACTAATACAAAAAATGTTGAATAACTTCTGTAGATCCCATGACAAAAATTGAAATTCTCGGGACCGGCTGCGCAAAGTGCAAGCGGCTCTTTGCAAATGTCGAACAGGCGGTAAAGGACTTAAAGATCGCAGCTGATGTCGTCAAGGTTGATGACCTTGATGAGATTGTCGAGCGGGGTGTCATGCTGACACCTGCCCTCTTAATCAACGGTGAAATCGTTGCGGAAGGCCGGGTGCCTGACGTGAATGAGATCAAATCCCTACTTACAGAGTGAAAATTATGGCAGAAAAACCAACCTGTTCCTGTGGAGCAAACGAACCAAAACGGATCATCTTTCCCTGTGCGGGAGTGGCAAATGTCGGACAGCTGACCAACCTTGCCGCGATACAGCTTGCAGAAGAGGGGTACGGCTCACCATCCTGTATTGCGCTCCTTGCTACCGGTGCCGAAACGCTGGTGAGCGGAGCAAAACAGGCAGACGAGGTTCTCGTCATTGACGGGTGCCCGGTCACCTGCGCAAAGAAGATTGCCGATGCAAAAGGTGTCCCCGTTGCACAGCACATCGTTGTGACAGAACTGGGCATCACCAAGGGGCCTTCGAAATCATACACAGCTGATGATGTCGAGAAAGTGGTTGCGGCGTGCTGGAAAGGCGAAGGGAAGAAGAACTCTGCCGATCCTGCAAAGAAGAATGGGTGTGGCTGCGGATGCGGTGGGACCTGCTGAGCCAGTGAGGGGCGAGAACAACGAACGATGAAGCAGGGATCCGTGCGTGTGCTGAAGAGTACGCAAAAGAGGATGGCTGGGTACTGAACCAGGACAAAAAATACTCGATACGGTTATCCGGGGACTGGCACGCAACAAGCAGAAGTTCGGCGAGCGGTATTGTCCGTGCCGGCTCCGGTCCGGTGATTTGGAGAAGGACCGGGCGATCATCTGCCCGTGCATCTACCACCGGGACGAGATCGAAAAGGATGGCCAGTGCCACTGCCAGCTCAACTACCGCAGGGACGATGCAGAGCCGGTGACCGGGTGAAAAGAATGACAATTGCACTCGTCACCTGCTCCGGTGTCTCGAACACTGGGAAACTTACCACGCAGGCTGCCCAGATCCTACTCCAGCGAAAGCCGGGCCACTACATCTGGATGCATGCCAAGCAGTCCACTGCAATGCTCGAAGCGGAGATCGGAGACGCGGATCAGCTGATAGTTATTGATGGGTGTAAAGACTGTTGCGCGACAAAGAAACTCTCTGCCTCCCGCATCGCACCCCATCATCACATCATCGCGACCGAGCTCGGCATCGAAAAGAAGGGAATGGGCGAAGTGCAGTATGATGAGATTGAGAAAGTGGTTGCGGCTGTTGATCAGAAAATAACCAAAGAATAACACCATGCAGGATTATTTACAACTATTCGCCGATTGGGTGACATACACGATCATCGGACTGGTGCAAGGCTCTCCCCTCGCATCATCTGTAAACTTCTTTTTCTACGATTCGATCAAGGTAACGCTCCTTCTTGCCGTGATCGTCTTTGCAGTCGGCATTGTCCGCACGAATATCACCCCGCAAAAGGTGAAGAAATGGGTGGCAGGACGATCAGAAGGGGTGGGCAACGTGATTGCCGCCCTTCTTGGTATCCCCACGCAGTTCTGCTCCTGCTCAGCGGTGCCGCTCTTCATCGGCTTTGCGGAGTCCGGACAATCCGCTCGCGATCCCCATTGCGGTGCTGATCGGTATCCCGCTCTACTCGAATGCAGCGGGTATGATCCCCATCATGGATGTCCTCACGGCCAAAAGCATGGCGATGGGCACGGCGCTTGCGTTCATGATGGCCGTCATCGGTCTTTCGGTACCAGAGATGATCATCCCCAAAAAAGTGATCAGGATCAAACGGCTCCTGGTTTTTGCTGGAATCCTGTTTGTGTCATTTTCTCTGACGGGGTATTTGTTTAATGCGATACTGGGATAACCTGAAGTAATACGGTTAACAATACCCGGATAGAAGAAAAGAAAATCAGCGTGATGTTCCGGACGAACACGCAGCCCTTTTTAAAAAACCAAGGTCACCATTCAACCCGGAAACCGTGGAATTCTTCGGTGGCATGACTGTTCTTAACCACGATATCTTCAACCTGTATCACAGGGTCATCCCGGGCATAGGCCAAGCGGACGAAATCCGCAAGGGAGGCTGGAGAACTCTCTGCCACCATCTCCACGGTGCCGTCAGGAAGGTTCCTGACGTACCCATGCACCCCGGTTGCCTGCGCACAATTCGAGATGAAATGCCGGTATCCTACACCTTGGACCTGACCCTTTGCTATGGCGGTGATCCGTTCCATAATATATTTCGGGAGCCGGGGTGTTTTATAGCTTGGGAAATGTATCCTGGTGCCTCTACAGTTTCCTGCCATAAACCTCCAGTCAGGTCCTGCCATGTAATACGGAGTGGTGGCGGATAACAATTAAAAAAATGGCCTTTTTGGGGTTCTAATCCTCCGGGCACATATCGCTGCAGTCATCAGGATCCAAATCCTACCGGTTTTTAACCTCCGGCACAAGAATACAAATGATCAAACAAGGAAGATACACGGGATGAAGTACTCATAAAAAACCCCGATATGCAGGATATGAAAGATCCCGGTTAAGAGATCTTCATCATCCTCGTCTCCATATTGTCCATCATCAACCTCATTATTATCTGGCTTTCCGGTATCGATCCCGATGCCCTGAACGTTATTATCACATTCAACTTTTTCTTAACCATCATATTCCTTTCTGATTTCCTGTACCGCTTCATCACTGACATCTCGCAGATCCGAAATGCCCTCCACGAACAGAACCGGCAGCGACTCGACCTGATCGAACAGCAGCTCAAACGACGGTTTCCGGAAGGGACATAAGTTCTGTTGCAGGTCTTATGCATACGAAACATCTGTTGCTGCCCGTTATTGGGCTGGTTCTTATATATCGTCAATAACACAACCCCGGTAGATCTCAACGCAACTAAATTTTCGTTAACACAAATCCACATGATTAAATAATCCCGCATACGCTTCCGATTTTTAAAAAGGGCTTAATATACTCCGTTTTCGCCGAAACCAATTCGAAACCTTTTAATCAAGCGCTCACCAAAATTACACTAACCACAAAGAGTTTAACTCGATGTGCGTGGCATTGCATTTTGAATACTCTCGTACATTCGCACGAGGGGAGGAGGCTAAATGGAAAATATTGTATTTGGCATTGGAATTACTGCATTGACAGGAGCTCTTGCCACTGTAGCCGGTTCTGCGGAAGATACTGAATCCAACATCGGATCACAAGGTGACCCGAACTCACAGGTTCAGCTCGCCCCGCAGATGGGATTCCTGCACCGCATCTTCAACAAGGCGGTTGCAGGTGAACCCCCGGCATACGGTCTCTGGTGTGCACTAGGTGCAGGCCTGGCATGGGCTTTTATGGCTATGCAAGTCAACGCGATCCTTGCAATCGTCCTAGGCTGTATTCTTGCAGTCTTTGTTCAGGGCGTATACGCAACGACTGCGTACCTTGGCAGAACAGCAAGTCTTGCCAAGTTCGGTCAGCCCGTTTATGTGGATATCATTAAGTCCATGACAACGGTCACCATGGCGCATGCGTTCATCGCAATTTTCTGTACTGTGGCACTCTGTCAGTTGATCAATGGCGCGCTGGGACACCCGTTCCCGCTGCCGCTGCTTGCACTGATCTGGGGTATTGCACTCGGTGCAGCAGGATCTGCGACGGGCAACCCGTACTATGGTAAGGAACGTCAGTACCAGAACCAGAAATTCGGCGCAGGTGTGCCGATCTCTGCATCAGGTAACATCGTCCGCTACGCTGAAGCCGGTGAGCGCAACTCGATTGACAACGGATTTTTCACCCACAAGATTGGGGGTTCTGCATCCGGTATCTGTTTTGGTCTGATTGTTTTCTTAGAAATCTGGCGTACCATTCTCTTTGAGAGAATCTACGCAGGCTGGGGTGCAATCGCAGTCGGCGTCCTTATGATCCTCATATTCACCGTCATCGACCGGTACATAGAGGTCTGGGCACGCAAGAACTACGGACCCTACACAGTAGCTAAGGAGGCAGACGCATGAGCGCAGTTGCAGCAAAACCACAGGCTGGCGGCGCAATTAACCCGACGGCAATGGCAGTCGGGGTTGTTCTCCTGATAATAATTCTCGGAGCCTGCTGGTATGTCTCACCGAACCTCGGTCTTACGGCCCTGATCGGTGTCATCGTTGGCGGTGTCCTGATCGGATTCGGTACTCACTTTGTTCCAGTCGGCGGTGCTCCCGCAGCAATGGGACAGGCACCGGGTATTGCAACAGGTGTCGCAATGCTTGCCGCTGGTGCAGGTCTTGCCGGACTCTTCGGAGGGGCATGGGCAGCAGAACTGGGTACAACCGTTGCAGTCATTACCGGAGGTATTGGGGGTGGCCTGATGATGGCAATCACCTGTATGATGGTGAACTTTGTCTACGTCTTTGGCATGGGTATCCCGGCCGCGTCAGGTAAAGTTTTACACGACCCCATCACCGGAGATTCGCAGGCGGAATACAAATCCCAGGGTACTGAAGGTCACGGCCTTCCGTTCGTCTCATTTGTGGGCGGCGTAATTGGAGGTATCCTTGCCGGTGCAGGTGGTACACTCATCTATCTGGCCCTTCTGGACCTCTACAAGGCAACGTTCCCGACCATGATGGGAGCAACCCATGCACAGGTTTTACCAGTTGCTGTATCAGTAGCAGGTATGTTTGCAGTCGCCTTATTCCTCGTGAATGCAGTGCTGACCGCATACAACATCACCGGAACGATTGAAGGTCCCCACGACCCGAAGTTCAAACGCTGGCCACGGGCAATCGTTGCATCCGCTGTCGCTTCGGCACTCTGCGGATTTGTTGCGATCCTGATTGTGGTAAAACTGCCAATGTGAGGTGTGAAGATGTCAGTAAAAATTGAAGTAATTGCAGGGGGTGTCCCGCACGATAAAATAATGATTGCGGGCCTCGTTAGCACAATCGTGTGCATATATCTGACGTACCTCAATGCGTTCACCAACACTCAGATGTTCTCATTCTTCGGTGGACTTGCAGTAGTCGCTGCACTGATCTGGGGCAGCCACACCATCAAGGTGCTGTGCAGCTACGGTATCGGTACAGGTGTTCCCTCTGCGGGTATGATCGCATTCGGCTCAGGTATAATCGCGATGCTGCTCGCAACCAAGTTTGGTATGCTAGCGCCTATTGTTGCACTCGTTCTTGCAGCAGTCATTGGTTTGATCCTCGGGTACGTGTCTAACAGTATCCTGAACATGAAGATCCCGGCCATGGTCCAGGCACTCACTGAAATGGCAGTTGTTGGTGCATTTACCGTTATGGGATTTGCAGCAATGATCTCCGGAGGATTCACCTTTACCGGCCTGACAACATCAACGGCCACGTTCCTTGGATTCCCCATCACCAGCTATGCAAATTCATTCATTGGTGGCGGACTCATCGCTGTCGCATTCCTGCTTGGCGCAATTGCAATCCAGCACCCGTTCAACGCGTGCTTAGGACCCGGCTGGAAACAGGACAGGATGCTCATGCTCACTGCAGAGTGCGGATTTTTGAGCATGATTGTCGCAGCAGTGATGTCGTTTGCCCTGATAAGCGCTGGATCAGCACTCATATCGCTGATTGTCGCAATCATCGGCTGGTTATACACATATACCCGTTTCTTTGAAATGTCAAAGCGCGATGCTGCAGCATGGCTTGATTCCAAGCCGATTCCGGATACGGAGGGACACTGATATGGCATACATTCAGGTTCTTCCGGAGTTCGGACTGGTCGCTGACCCGATGATCGGTATTGTTACCTCAGCTGGCGAATCCCTCTCCCCCGTTCTGGAGAAGGTTGCCCTGCTTGAAGCAACAAGCGATGATCTGGTCAACATGCTCGCAGGTGAAGGCAACATGCTTGCCTCATTCCCCAACAGGGAGAAGGGACTTGCGATTGGTGGCAGTATCACGTCATTCTGGTACGGGCTTGCGGTTGGATTATTCATTGCTGGGATCATTGCATTCCAGTTGATCAAGGTGGGCTGATATGGCAGACAAGAAATCACCAGCAAGTGGATGGCCGCTCGTAAAGGGTGACTTCCATTCAGGAGACGCAAACAGCCCGGTGGCTGTTGTCACCATGGGTTCACACCTCGATGAACAGGGTGTCTGTGATGCGGGAGCGGCATTGTGCGGTTCTTGTAAGACTGAAAATCTCGGTCTTGAGAAGGTTATCGCAAACGTCATTGCCAACCCCAATATCCGGTTCATGCTGTTCTGCGGTACGGAAGTCAAGGGCCACTTATCAGGTCAGACTTTCGCTGCACTCCACAAAGGCGGTGTCAAAGACGGCAGGGTTGTCGGTGCTGAGGGAGCGATTCCTTTCATCGAGAACTTAAACGACGCAGCGATCAAGCGCTTCCAGGAACAGACGGAAATCGTCAACATCATGGAAACCGAAGACATCGGCGCAATCAAGGCTAAAATCAACGAACTCAAAGCCCGTGACCCGGGTGCGTTCGCTGCTGAAGCTATTGTCGTTGAAGTCAAGGAAGCTGCCGGTGGAGCTGAAGAAGCAGGTGGCGAAGTACGCCCGCTGTCCGGTGAAATGGCACTCATTACCGCCCGTATGAAGATCATCGAAAAGATGGTTACAGACATCGGGTACCGGGACAAGTTTGCCGCCGGGGTTTATGCAGGTAAGATCGAAGGTCTGATGATTGGTCTGATCGTCTCGTTCGCCCTGGTCGGAATCCTGATGATGAGGTGAAAGAGATGGCAGAAGAAGCAAAATCTACAGGACCTGTCAGGATGGTGGCGATCGAGAATATGGTGGAAAACATCCGCTATAAGTCACAGATCCTCGTTAGGACCAACAAGATTGACTCGGCAGTCACTGCGTCCGGTCTGGTCGGATTTATTGCAGGATTACTCCTTGCATTGATCCTGATCATTTTACCGGCATTACTGGTGGTGAAATAAAATGGCAGACAAGAAATCACCAGCAAGTGGATGGCCGCTCGTAAAGGGTGACTTCCATTCAGGAGACGCAAACAGCCC
>JAURZP010000404.1 GCA_030653335.1 Methanoregula sp.
TTGAGAGAACAATGCAAGAATTATAGATTGAAGTCAACCGCATATCGCGAAACAATTTTGGAAAATTATTGAATCGCATCTAAAACGTGAATTGATACAAAAAAAGATTATGCCGACAGGTAATCTGCCGGGGTTGGCATCTGCTCTTTTAAGCCCTTGCGCTTGCGGATTGCCACTACAACTTCCTTGACCATGTTGTTGGGCACGAGTTCGAATCCTGCAAACTCCGTGTTCCACATGGCACGGCCTTCGGTGGCAGAGCGAATATCCCCTGCAAACCCGAAAAGCTCGGCAACCGGTGCTTTACCGATGACAGTAATCGTGTCACCTTCGCTCTGCATGTCAAAGACCTGACCGCGCCGTCCCTGGATCTGGGAGGTTGCAGCCCCCATCTGGTCCATCGGGACCGTGATCTGGATCTTCTGGACGGGCTCGAGAAGTGAATCACCTGCAATTAACATACCTGCCTTGATTGCACTGCGCACGGCCGGGATGACCTGTGCCGGGCCACGGTGAATGGCATCCTCGTGCAGCTTGACATCGACAAGTGTCATCTTGAGGTTCTGGACAGGCTCATCGGCAAGGGGACCACCGGCGAGTGCCTCGTGGATACCTTCTATGATCAGTTCCATGGTCTCATTGAGGTACTGGACACCTTTTGTCCGGTCGATGAGCATGTTGGTGGCCTTGATATCCTTGATGCTCTTCGCATCGTCCTTTGACATCCCCACTTTCATGAGAATGTCACGGCGCTCGAGCATCGGCTGGTTCATCGAGACCTCGCCTTTCTTGATCAGGTCAACAATCTCATCAGGCAGAATTTCAAGATCGAAATAGAACCGGTTATGACGGTTCGGGGACTTCCCCTCAACGGATTCTATCTTCTGGGTTACGGTCTCACGGTAAACCACGATTGGCTCTGAGGTGATGATCTCAACACCCTTGTCGCGCTTGATACGCCCGGTAACAATCTCCAGGTGCAGTTCGCCCATTCCCGAGATCAGGTGCTCGCCGGTCTCTTCGTTGATGGTAATAATCAGCGTAGGGTCTTCTTTTGCAACCTGCCGGAGCACTTCAACGAGCTTGGGCAGATCCTTCATATTCTTTGCTTCTACTGCCACGGTCATGACCGGTTCGCTGTAGTGCTTGAGCGACTCAAACGGTGTTATTTCCAGAAGCGAGGTTACCGTTGAGCCAACCATCGCATCCTTAAGGCCGGTGACAGCCGCGATGTTCCCACCAACAATTTCTTCGACTTCGACACGCTTCGGGCCCATGAAGATACCGACCTGCTGGAGCCGGTTCTCTTTCATTGCCGAGCCCATAACATAGAGGCTGTCACCACGCCGGATGCGCCCGGAGAAGAGACGGCCGGTTGCAACTTCACCTGCATGGGGATCGAACGAAATATCAGTAACCATCAGAGTAACCGGACCGTTCGGATCGCAGGTGATCATGGCCTTACCTTCCTTTGTCTCCTTATCCCCGTGCCATATGACCGGAATACGGCGCTTCTGGGCATCGAGGGGGTTGGGGAGCTGGTTAACAACGATATCGAGAAGAACATCGGAGAGTGGACTGTTCTTTGCCAGGTACTTCATATCGCCTGCACGGCACTTATCGAAAACATCTTTGAATGAGATGCCGCTCTTCTTCATGAAGGGCGCAGAAACTGCCCAGTTGTAGAGTGCAGAGCCAAACGCGACGGTGCCTTTTGCAGCATCGAGTTTCCAGCCATTGTTGTAGGCCTCTTCGTTCATTCCCTTGATCAGCTTGTTGACCTTGTCGATCACTTTGCCGAGCCGGATCTGCATCTCCATCTCGTCGACTTTCAGCTCGTTGACGAGACGGTCCACTTTGTTGATGAAGAGGATGGGGCGCACCTGTTCCTTGAGTGCCTGCCGGAGCACGGTCTCTGTCTGGGGCATGGTGCCTTCAACAGCATCAACGAGCACTACTGCACCGTCAACCGCACGCATTGCGCGGGTCACATCGCCACCAAAATCAACGTGACCGGGCGTGTCGATCATGTTGATTAAGTAATCCTGACCTTCATATTCGTGCACCATCGAGACGTTCGAAGCGTCAATGGTGATGCCACGTGCCTGTTCCTCGGCATCTGAATCCATGAAGAGCTGCTTTCCTGCGAGTTCCTCAGAGATGATACCGGCACCTGCGAGCAGGTTGTCGGAAAGGGTTGTCTTACCGTGGTCGATGTGTGCCACAATACCGATGTTCCGAATGTGCTTCGGATCCTTCATGAGCTCAGTTACGCGCTCAACTGATTTTTTGCCGCGGACCATAAAATAACCTCAAAAAAAGATGTTTAACGGGCGGATTTTGCAATGCGCTCGCGTTCTTCCTTTTTCCCTACCGAGTAACACTTCATGTCGCCTTTTGAGGCGGCGATGAGTTCGTCGGCGAGAACCGCACTTGCGCTCTTCTTGCTCGTGCTTGAGCCTTTGAGCGTTGCTTCTGCAAGGAAACCAATAGCAGTGTCAACCCTGCGCAGCGGTGCAGTGTCAACAGATTTCGGGACATTGATACCCCCGTATTTCAGGCGGACTGTCTCTTCCCGGGGACCGGAGTTTCCGATGGCTTCGACCAGCACTTCCACCGGGTTGCGCTTGGTCTTTTTGTTGATGATCTCGAATGCATCCCGGACAATACGGATGGCCAGCTGCTTCTTTCCGGTGTTCTTCTCGGTCTGCATCAGGCGGTTGATCAACCGCTCGACTATCATCATATTGCTCTTATTGAACTCCTGCTTTGAAAATTTACCACAGGAGTGGGGGATGATTAATGAGGTGAGAGTCACATAGCGCATAAGGCTGGGATCGGTTACTTTGACTTCGGCAACGTCCCACTTGTTGAACAGCAGTTTCTGGCCTGCTGTCTTTGATTCGGTTTCTGTCATCTCAATCACCTGCGCGGTTTCTCTTTCCTGCCAATGACCATTTCATGGAGGCAGACATTATTCACTTTGGTAACAACGTACCTGACGCCGGGGATATCTCCCATGGAACGCCCGAGACGACCGCCAATGCCTTCGATCTCAACTTCGTCATGCTCATCGATGAAGTTAATCGCACCGTCGCCCACTGCAAACGCTGTGACCTGGCGTCCGTTCTTGATCAGCTGCACGCGCACGCACTTCCGGATAGCTGAGTTGGGCTGTTTTGCCTCAACACCGACCTTCTCCAGCACGATACCTCTCGCCTGTGGAGCCCCCTCACACGGGTCTGACTTCACATCGAGATTGAGCTCGCGGCGGGCGTAGTTCTTGTCTGCCCACCGGAACTTATTTGAGTCCCGAACCATCTTTCTGGCTGCAAATTTACCCTGTCCCATTAAATAACCTCATTTTAGTTGTTTTTGTGGTTATCGATAACCCACACTGAGATATATACAATCGCGGGGGTCCGATTTATAAATTGTGGCACTCCACCTGCCTGTCTTATACTATTATCCCGCACTCATAATAATATTATATCCTGCGAAGGCTAATCATATGCAATGAAAATCGGGATCTATAAAGAGGTGCAGATCGATACAAGCCACCGTCTGCTCCATTACAAGGGGAAGTGCGCCAACCTCCATGGGCACCGGTGGAAGATTGAGGTCTGGATGGAAGGGGAGCCGGACCCGGTAACGCAAATCCTGATCGATTACAGTTTGATCAAACAGGTGATTAACAAGTACGATCACCAGATCATCCTGAACCGCGATGACCCGATGGTTCTCCGGATCGAGGAGTTCCACAAGGTTATCACCACGCCCGGAGAACCAACCAGCGAACTGATGGCGGTCCTTATCCGGGATGAACTCCACGCGGTCTGCCGTGAGAGAGGAATAAAAGCAACAGTAACTAAGATCAGAGTCTGGGAATCTCCCACCGCTTGCGCTGAGCTTACTTAAATGAAAGTCACTGAAATTTTCAGGAGCCTTCAGGGAGAGGGCAAAAACCAGGGCAAATGCTGCCTCTTCATCCGTCTTGCCGGCTGCAACCTGAACTGCCACTGGTGCGATACAGAGTACGCCAGGACGAGCGGAAAGGAGATGGGCCTTGATGCAATCCTTGAGCAGGTCTGGCGTATCAACCCCCCGTACATCTGCATTACGGGCGGCGAACCACTCATGCAGGCAGAATCACTTGAACCGCTGCTCCAATCACTGCACAAGCGGGGCGCGTTTATCGAGATTGAGACAAACGGCACCTATGCATTTACCCGTTTGCAGCCGTATGCCTCGATCTGCATGGATGTGAAATGCCCATCATCCGGAGAGCAGAGCGATCTTTTACTGCTCGATGCCATCCGCCCGCAGGACAGCGTGAAGTTTGTCCTCAAGGATGAAACAGATTGCCGGTACGCACAGCAGGTAATGGAGTTGCACCCGATTGCCGGAGAGATATTCTTCTCTCCGGTTGCTGGCAGCAATTACGCCACCATTGCACAATTCATACTGGCAAACAACCTGCCCGTCAAGTTCCAGTTACAGCTGCACAAGATCATCGGAGTGAAATGAAAGCCGTATGTTTACTTTCCGGCGGCATGGACTCATCCACGCTCGCGTACCTGGCAAAGAGCGAGGGGTACGATATCTGCGCCCTGCACCTGAACTACGGGCAGCGGACGGAATCAAAAGAACTGGCATGCGCACAGAAGATTGCCTCCCTGCTCCGAGCAAAAGACTTCATCGCAGTCAACGTCGGTTATTTTTCACAATTTGGGGAGAGCAGCCTCACTGACAAAGAAATTGCCGTAGAACAATTCGATCCCGCACGGGCGCACGTTCCCAACACATACGTTCCGTTCCGGAATGCGAACCTGCTCTCCATTGCCACCAGTTTTGCTGAGGCTAAAGAGGCAGATGCGATCTTTATTGGAGTCCAGTCGCTCGATTACAGCGGCTACCCGGACTGCCGCCCGCAGTTTATCGAGGCGTTCCAGCGCGTAATCGATCTGGGTACAAAGGACACCACATCGATCACTCTCAAAACCCCCTTCATAAGGATGACCAAGACTGACATCTTAAACGTGGGGATGAAACTCGGAGTCCCGTACGAACACACGTGGTCCTGTTACCAAAAAGAAGAAAAAGCCTGTGGAACATGTGGATCGTGCCATTTCCGGAAGGAAGCGTTTGCCGCAATCGGAGAACAAGATCCAATCGCGTACGAGGAATAAATGGAGATCTTTCGCGGCAGACGCCTTTGGATTGAGAGCCGTATGATCCGGCTCCCGAATGGGATTGAACGGGAAAAAGTGATCGTCCACCCGAGCAATGCCGTAGCAATACTTCCCATTGCAGGAGAGCGGTGTAAACTGGTAAAACAATACCGGTATGCGATCGACCAGTACATATTCGAAGCCCCGGCAGGAACAATGGAACCGGGCGAAGACCCGTTGCAGACCGCTCACCGCGAACTAATCGAAGAGACTGGTTTTGCTGCGCAGAATATGCTTGAGAAAGGGTTCATTTATACAACGCCTGGCTATACCGATGAGAAGATCTTCTTGTTTGAAGCCCGGGATCTTTTTCCCTCAACGGTGTTTGGGAAAGATGAGGATGAAGTGATCGCGGTGATGGATGTGGCCATCAGCGATCTCCCTGAGATGATCCGCGATGGAACGATCGTTGATGCAAAGACCATCTGCCTGATCCACCGCTGTTTCGGGTGCTGATCATGCGTTCATTGCTTACCATAGGAGTCATCATGGCCCTGCTCCTTGCGTCTGCCGGATGTACGGGCACACCGGGTACCACAGGTACATCGGGTAACGGTGCGAAGCCTGCGTACTCTGTAGATAACAAGGGCATCATTTCTGTCACCTGCGCTCTGGTGACGACAAGTGCAGAGATGATCTTCTCCAATGAAACATATACCAAAACCCGTATCGTCATGCACACGCAGAACGGCGATGTGGTCACCTACCTCGCCGCACCAAAAAACCCTAAAGCAGCATTCGTGTATGCCCCCGGGGCTGGTGAGATGATCATTGGCCATGATGAACGGATGGTACGGTATGCAGCAGCCGGCTATGCGTTCATGTTTGTTGATACACGGGGCAATGGTGCAGAAACTCCCGGCCTACCCTTCAGCCCGCAACTGGTACAGCTGGATTACAGCCGGTTTGAAAACGGGGACTGGCCACAATATTATCTCTCGGTCTGCGATCTGGTCAATGCGCAGAAGATCGTGTCCAACCGGTTTTCTGTACCGGTCTATGTGATGGGGTCGAGCAATGGGGGACGATATGCAGCAGTTGCTGCCGGTGTTGAACCACAGTTCACCGGGTACGTTGGAATCTCTACATCAGACTGGGGGTTGCTGGACTCAACGATCCAGCAGGGTTACTCAGGAGCACCTGTAAGGTTCGCCGCATCAGTAGAGCCCAGTACATATTTCACAAAAATCGCCCCGCGCACGGTCTGGATCTTCCATGCAGCGAGTGACCCGATCATCCCATTTGCAAACGGAAAACAGT
>JAURZP010000406.1 GCA_030653335.1 Methanoregula sp.
ACTGTTTGTAATGGCGGAGGAAAATACATGCAAAACAGTGTAAGCCCCTGCCCGCTCAAAATGAAAGTCTACCACAACTACACAATTAGCAAGGCAGAGGGATTAGGTACTATTGTTCCTGATCTCATAAACTTTTTGAAGGTGACATCCGTTGTAATGGTTCGGTGATTCCATGATCGCCGACCAGATCATCATTCGCAGAAGTAGCGATGGCATTATTGTTTTTGAAACTCCTGAAGGAAATTACCGGCTCTCTCCAGAGGATATCCATAACATTCTCTTCTATGGAAACCGGGTCCCCGTTCTCCGGGATAATGGTGGTGCTGAGAGCAAGGCGCTTGTTTGGGGGAAACGGCCCGGGTTCACCGGTGCGAGGAGGATCTTCTTCAGTACAGCGACCCGCTTGTTCTCTATTGCCGACATCTCGTTCATATCAGTCGTGAAGCGCAAATGGGCAGCGGCATCGATGTTCGCAGATTCCCAACGGACGGCTGAGTATGTGGCATGAGCAGACTGAGACCGGGCACATGAGCGAACGGAAGATCTGCCCGATCATCTCGGACTCCCGCGGGAGTGTCCTGTGCCAGGGCCGCAACTGTTACGCTGCATATCTCCGGATCCTGATGGCAGAGACCTGTTGGTTCTGCACAATTATTGACGGTCCGGATCCTGTTTCACAAACTCTTGGAGGACCAACCCCGTTGCGATTACCGGGGGATCATGGCTGATGAGGTCCTTACCGCCGCCCGCACCCTAATCACTCCCGGCCAAGTCGTAGAAGTCCGGGCCATCACCGATGACGGCATAGCGTCCGGGTATTTCGATTCACCGGAGGAACTGGCAGCAAAAGTCGCAACGCTGGACGGGGTGCCTTCTGTGCAGGGCGTTTACGTGACGCTCAACCCGGTCAATCCTGCGCTACTCTCCCGCCGGTCCAACCGGATCAAGATGCGGCTGGGCAAGAAAGACGTAACGACTGCGGACAGCGACATCGTGAAGCGCCAGTGGCTGCCGGTCGATGTGGACCCGGTCCGGCCTTCGGGTGTTTCGTCTACTGAAGCGGAACACGCGGCAGCGATCGCAAAGGCGCAGCGGATAGCGGAGTACCTCACCGGTATGGGCTGGCCTGCTCCGGTCCTTGCGGATTCCGGGAATGGCGCTCACCTGCTCTACCGCATCGACCTGTCGAATGATAATGAATCGCGGGATCTGGTGAAAGGCTGTCTCGACGTTCTTGCATCGGTCTTCAACGACGCGGTGGCGCAGGTCGATACGGCGAACTACAACGCGGCCCGTATCTGGAAGCTCTACGGCACGATGAGCCGGAAGGGTGACAGCACAGCGGACCGGCCCCATCGTCGGGCCGCGATCATTGAGGCACCCACAAAGCCGGGTGTTGTTGACCGGCCCATGCTCACCCGGCTGGCCGGTGTGCTTCCGGAAATTCCCGCTGCCCCGGCTGCGGTCCGACCGGTC
>JAURZP010000410.1 GCA_030653335.1 Methanoregula sp.
AACGGAAGTCGTAACCTCAATTTCTAGTAACAGATCGGTTACCGAAGGGCGTTTGGCAGCTACCAAACTTATGGGTGTTAGTCATATCTTACCCATTACGTCGAATATAGCGATACGGGCCGGACAGTATAATAAAAAAGAGTTCCATGGCGGAATAGCGGATCGCATCATCTTTGCAACGGCGGAGGCACACAGGCTTACAATTTGCACGGGTGATAAGGATTTCAAAAATGTGCCAGGTGTGTTGTACCTTGGCGAATAGATTGAGATGTATGTGTCATAAGTCAGTCCAAAACCACCTCCGTTCAAAAGGAAAAGAATGTTCTGGATTGACACCTCTCATTTACACAGGTACATGCACGTCAATCAAACCCAGGGGTTTCATCGTTTCCATCCGGGAGATTAACGCCCCGTCTTTATAGACTTCAGTTACCAGTTTTCCTCCTGACTTATCATCCTTCTCGATGGTTCCTTCTACCATGCCAACATTTGCCGGAATTTCATATAACTGGTCACCGGTACTTTTTATCGGGGTAGAAATTCCCCGTCCCCCGATAGATCCAGAGAAACTCCCGGGATAATATACCCGTACCCATACGCCAGTTGTGGGAATAGTGATCTTGGGAAGGTAATCTTCTATGGCCAGATTTTCCGGTATTGGTACAGGTGTTATTGGAACGACATTCGTTTCCACATCATTTGTGAGATCTTCAGATCCGGCTCCATGCAAATCAATCGAACCATAGGGTGACTTGGTACTCTTCCGCGAGATGAGCGTCCCGTCTTTATAGGTCTCAACTACCATTTTATCTGACGATCCATCCAGTTTTGCTATTATTCCATCCAGCGTGGGGTCAACTACCGGCAACTGGTACCACTGTATCCCGGAACCACTCACATCAATATTTCTCCCGCGTGCACCCATATACCCAGAGAAATTCCCGGGGTACTGTACCCTTACCCAGACACCGACTGGCGGAATAATGATCCGGGGCGGTGATTCCGTTGGAACAGGAGTTACCTGTCTGGCGGGTGTCGGAGTCGGGACGGGACTTGGTGAGATTGTGACCCCACTCTTTACCGTAGATGCGGTCATGTTATACGGATCTGTTTGTGTTTTTTCCTGCATCGTTTGTCCAACGATGGATATTCCTGCGATCATAACAACAAAAATAAGGAATATTATGGCGAGCGTGTGGAGCGGCTTTAGTTCAGGGGGTTCTTCTTCCAGGGATTGCTTTTTAGTATTCAATGAACCAAAAACGATCCATTCCGGCACAGCAGGGCGGCTGACTTGTTCTTCATCTAACAATGTCCCCTTGTTTTTCCGGTCTACCTTGGTTAATAGAGCACGAATGGTAGCGAGGCTTATGCCCCCAATGAGGACATTGTGTTCTTTAAGGATTGATAAGCATTTTTCGAGTTCAACAATATTCTTATCCCCGATAAAATGGATAAAGATGAGTTCTATTGTTCGTTTCTCACCCCCAGGTGAGTTAACGACGAGTGTTATGATTGGTTCGCGTAATTTATTTACACCCGGTATTGCCTGATCAATTTCTGAAAAGGAAATATCTTCATGGATACGGCCCGTTTCATTTTCAATAAGGATGAGACGTCTGCTGGTCAGTACTGCTTCATGCCTGACGCCCGTGATAATTACAATCTGCGTCTTTTTAATGATCGTTTCATCGCTGTTCAGGTTGAGGTTATCCATGACTCTACATTTAACTATAAATCTCAACTATAAAAATCAATTTGGATTTTTGGTAAAATTTCACTATTTTAAATCGATTTTTTAGCCGCTGTGGCAACCGGGCTGGCAGATGAACGGAGGGCAAAATAGTGTTTTTTTTTTAAAAAAGTGAAAAAAACGGACGGTGATCTGTGT
>JAURZP010000435.1 GCA_030653335.1 Methanoregula sp.
TGTAGAGAAGACAATTTTCATCAACGATAGATCCAGTGTTGGTGATCCTGGAGCAAGACCGATTGTGAATGAGATATTATCAACTCCAAGTGCCGTATCTGATGCTGTTCCATATACCTGTCCCATCATCTGGATGTTGGACGTCGCCTGTGCTACACCTGTGTAGACGGTCTCCTGTGCCTTCTGGGTTGTGAAGAACCCGGCACCGAGTACCACGTACGAGAACACGGCCGCGACAACGACGAATGCGATAAGCACAATCGCTGCCTCAAGGCCAGTGAACCCTTCATCATTGCGTTTAAACGAAGACATAAATTCACCTTTGTTTGCTAGCGGATACTGACTTTCCAGTATCCATATTTGATAAGATGAGGTTATAGTATTTATATCTTAACCTAATTTCGGAAGTCAAAAACACTCATATTACGTTTTTTAGGAAAAACTAAATTTTATTCTGGCAAAATACGGTCATTTTTTCACCGCTCATTTCTATGACTGCGCTCAATTCCCCTCTTCAGTTTCTTTCTTAGTTTATTCTTAAACACTCAAACGAATATTTATCTGGTAGAAATCAATAGCATAAGTGTTCAGCAATGGATAAAAAAGATATCATATATATAGTGGGCGGACTTTGCATCATCCTCATCATAGCTCTAGTATTAAAACCGGCATTAACCGGAAAACCGATAAATACCGGCATCCCTGTTGCCACAACTACCCTCCCAGTAATCGTAACGATTGCATCAAATGCAAGTATAATTACTCCGGTTATCACAACGAGTACTCCCATCACCACCGAGCCTACGCCGACTCCGATACCTACATGGGACAAATCCGTATATTCAGTAGTATTTGTTGAACCTTCAACCTACGGCGTATCGTTCAATCAATCATTGCCCGGGGGTACCCGGATTGACAGCACAGAGTTTAGAAATACAAGTATGACAACAATTGCAAAAATTAACGGGCAATATAGCGGTACAACTCAAATAATAATTGTACCTTTCCCTTACTGGGAAATGTGGTATACAGTTGATCCATTTGCTGATATGGGGGGACAAAAACAAACCCTAAGTTCCTCAACGGTAAAAGGTCCATCGGGAAGCAGCGAAACGGTAATTCAGGGTTCGTTTTCTACACCAATGCCCACGTTCTCAATTCAGGTAATGGATGCTTATGATCCAAACCGGATTATCCGGACCATTACCCCTCCCGGTGGACTAGATAAAGCCCTTTGGACGGGGAAATCAGTTACAAGCGGCCCTAAAAATGAGACAACAATTACAATTCCAGATCCCCGTCCATGGAAAGAGAAATTTTATGAAGGCAATAAAAACTATTATTTCATTATAAATACCCATGCAATTAAATCATACGGTATTGAAATTCGGGTTCCAACAAGATATATCGAATAATATCTTTTTCTTTTGGAAATTTGTTTGATATTTTTTTCGTCACACTAAAAAAATTTTAAAAAGGAAACCCACTTAAAAAAAGAATTCAATCGAATTTTTTCTTGCCCATGGATTCCATATAGATATATTCTTTTCCAACTTCAATCGTCCCTTTCTTCTCATCAGGAATCGGGATTTCAAAATTGGTAAAGTCTTTCATATCCATAAGTTGTGCCGTTGTTCCGGCAATGGAAAGAACCTGCCCGCTCTTCCGCTCAACAACC
>JAURZP010000439.1 GCA_030653335.1 Methanoregula sp.
ATTTCATCGACAAGGATTTGATTGGGACGCTGACGAAGGGCAGCCTTTAAGAGGTCAAACATTGTCACTTCTCCGCCCGTTCCCCCGCCGGATCCTTTGCCTTTTGCAAGTGCAACTTCCCGGATCCAGTTCCTGTGGGGCACGGTCAGCTCAGGAGTATCTTCGATAGTGATTATCTTGTTCTCCGGGGGTATGAACCCGGTGATGGCATTTAACAGGGTTGTTTTTCCGCTCGCAGTTTCCCCGGAAACGAAGAGTGACATACCGTACTCTGCGCAGATCCAGAGATATGCAGCAGACAGGTAGTCAAGACCATTACTTTCAATGATGTTGAGAATCGAGAGCGGGACTTCGTTCACTTTACGGATGGAAAAGTTACTCCCGTGGCGACTGATGGCAGTTCCGTAAACAATATTGATACGGGAACCATCCGGCAGTGTGGCATCAACGATCGGGCTCCTGTAGGTGATCGGGCGCTTGATCTTTTCTGCCATCTTGACTACAAATTCGTCCAGTTCGTGCGACACGGTGAATTCAATAACGGATTTTAAGCCTTTGAAGATCTTGTGTTCAATGAAGATCGGTCCGACACCATCACAGGAAATATCTTCAATATAATTGTCAGAAAGGAAGGGTTTTAGCACACCCATATCGATCTTGTCCCGGACAAGAAGGTATTCAATGGCCCGGTATTCCTCGTTTGTCAGAATCACTTTTCCGTCTGGAGTCTGGGGTACCTGGTGCTTCTTTTTGACATTTTTCATCTTGTCTTTTGCCGTGAAGTCAGTTTTTAAAAATGTTGTAATTTTGGATTTCATATCCTGCGTTTGTGCACCCCCCCCGGTGAGCTGGGCAAGCGCCACTCCTTTTGGTCGGATGACTGTAACAAGAGCCAGCATCTTTTTAATGACTTCTGCCCGCTCCTTGTCGCTGATTGGATCTTCTTCAAGACCGTCAATTAAGTCTACAAGTTTGATCTCGATTACCGGCATCATCAGGTTCACATTGTGGAGGAACGAGGGTTCAATAGGAATGTAATAGTTTCTTACATCATCGGGATCGGGAAGTATGTGAATAAAGGTTGTCTCGTTGACCGGGTAAATGATATTGGGACTTTCCATTTTACGGAGATCTTTTTTCAATTCCGACAAAAAGAGCGGGATGCCATAGGTGTTTACCGGAAATGTATGAAGATATTCGAGCAGGTGCGGACTTGCTTTTACATATTCTTTGGCATTAGCCGGAAGCATTTTGAAAAGCGGGCTTGATTCGATGTCAGTGTAAAAATCTACATCTGAATCAACCACTTCCTGTTTGTATGGCAGATTAACTGCAACTGTCAGGGTGCTCATATCAGACCCTCGCAAAGCTCATGGGGATAACTTTCATTCCATAACCCGGATGGACTTCAAAACTGACAAGGTTTCCGGTAGTCTTTCTTGCACCGCGAACCTTGTTCACCTCCATTACCATCACATATTTGTCACCGACCTGAGCTTTTTTCATGTTCAGGTGGGCATCTGATATTGAACGTATCCGCACAAGAGTATCTTCTTCGAATGCATAGGTATGGAGTGTGACAAGGATGGTCTTGCCATGATCAACAAGGGATTTGCAGCTGGTAAAGAAGGCAAGGATAGAGTCTGTTTGTGCATATTCAGTAAATAAGGTGAGTGAATCTATGACAATTACTTCTGCTTTGCTCTGCTTGATGTGTGTGATCAGATGTGCGAGGATCCCGACCATGTCTTCTTTTTTCCATTCAAATCCGGTTACGTGAAGGGGAAAAACCTTGATGTAGCCCCATGCAAAATAGTCGGAGATATCCAGGCTCATTGACTCCATCTGCTTTAAAAAACTCTTGGTTGTACTTTCTGTGGTGAAGAGGTCAACACAAAATCCCTGTTTCATTGCGCCCCAGATGATCTGCTGGGTCAATACACTTTTTCCCGTATCATTCTCCCCTTCTATCAGGGTGAGCGATTCAAGCGGGAGGCCATCTGCGATCTTTTTATCCAGTTCCGCGTTACCTGTGGAGAGGATTCGCCGGTCTTCACCGCCCATCAGATCGGAAATGGTTGCCATTTAGGAACTCCTTTTAATATTGTTATATTGTTGTCTGAGCATTTACCCCATTGCCTGTTGTGATCTGGAACCATTTTATAAGGTTGGCATTGTTATAGGTTGCGCAAACCCACATCTTCTCACCGGGATCCAGCTGGTTAGGATGAATAACCTCTGCGTCGTTAAGAGTGGGACCGGAATAAATCCCTATCTTGGTCCATTTGCCCGTTGAACCCGAATAAGTGGTTTCGTAGATGTTATGCTGGATTGGAGAACTGGTCAGGATAAAAACATCCATATGTCCGAAATCAGTGATCATTTCATTTCCAGTATTCGTGACATTGAAATTGAGCCATGGGTCAATTGTGCTATTGCCATATGAGGTGATTTCAATACGGGTTCCCAATCGTGCTCCCTGTAGCAACGTACTATCTTTTTGTGCATTCAGGACTACATCCGTTGTTGTAAGTACGCTACCGACAAGTATGTATGCCACGATGACCAGCATCACCACCCCGATAGCTGCTCCGATGATCTCAGCGACAGCCATGGTGCGTCAGCTCAACTCAGCATTGAATTCCTGCGAGCGCCAGATACCGTTCGGAAGAACAAACTGGAAATAAACCGTTTTCCCTGCATCGATTGATGTCGTTGCGGTGATATGAAGTGTCTCACCAGTATCCCAGTAATTGTCGGCAGCAGCGGAGGGAGGGACAATTTCGTAAGTCCAAATTCCATATGTAAGCAGGTTGCCAACAGTTTTCCCGCAAAAAACATTCGCGTTCTCGATTTCTGCCGTTGATATCCGCTGGCTTCCTATATTTTTCATGTATATATCGACAGTATTAGTGGGATCTGGGTGAGCAAAAGTAGCAACAATCTTAAAATCCGTACGGAGTCTCGTGTCTGCATCATGCGTGGAAGACTGGAATGTTCCTGCCGTACTGTAAATGACCGGGTATATTGCATTCACAAGCACTGCCGTTGCAACTACTGCGGTAATTAAGAAAATTGCGGTGGTGATGGTCTCGGCAGACATTTATCAGATCC
>JAURZP010000444.1 GCA_030653335.1 Methanoregula sp.
CCACACCTGCATGTACGGTGCAGCAGGAGCGTTTGCTACCGGTATCGGATCCACTGACATGGGTTTTGTCCTGAAGTACGGTGCCCTGTACTTCAAGGTGCCCGAAACAATTCGTGCCGAGGTATCGGGTAAGTTCCCGGAGCGGGTCGGGGCAAAAGACCTGATCCTGTCGATTGCAGCAGATATCGGGGCCGATGGCGCAACCTACCAGGCAATAGAGTTTACCGGAAAAACCATTTCAAAACTCGATATGGCCGGCCGTATGACGCTGTGCAATATGGCCATCGAGATGGGTGGAAAAGCCGGCATTGTTGCTCCTGATAAGATCACGTGGGAGTACATGAAGGGTCGGCGCAGGATGAAGTCGTTTGAACTTAAGAGCGATGAGGATGCACAATACGCGAGTAAACGCATCTACAAAGTTACGGATATGGAGCCACAGGTAGCAGTTCCGCATAATGTGGATACGGGGGTACCGGTCAGCAGGGTTGCCGGAACGCACGTAGATCAGGTGTTCATCGGTTCGTGCACGAACGGGCGGTTTGAAGATCTAAAAGATGCAGCAGAAGTGCTCGGCAAAAAGAAGTTCAGCCGGAATGTCCGGGTCATCATCATTCCGGCATCCCGGGACGAGTACTTAAAGACCTTAAAGGCCGGGCTCATAGAGAAGTTTGTCAAGGCCGGAGCACTTGTGGAGGCACCCTGCTGTGGTCCCTGCATGGGCGGGGCGTTCGGGCTGTTAGCGCCCGGTGAGGTGTCGCTGTCCACATCGAACCGGAACTTCAAGGGCCGGCAGGGCAGCACTGAGGGCAAGGTATACCTCTGCTCTCCGGCTACTGCAGCAGCAAGCGCGATCACCGGTGTTATCACTGACCCAAGGGAGGTGTGATCATGACCGCAAAAAAATCTGTTACGCTAAAAAAGGTTGTCGATAACTCGTTAAAGGCAGCACAGAATATGCGGGTCTGGAAGTTTGGAGACGATATCGATACGGATGCGATCATTCCGGGCAGGTTCCTGACTATCTATGATCCAAAGGAACTCGCAAAGCACGCCTTTGAAGGAACGCGGGATGAGTACGCAAAGAAGGTAAAGGCAGGAGATATCGTAGTGGGTGGAAAGAACTTCGGCTGCGGTTCTTCCCGCGAACATGCCCCGCTCGCACTTCTTGGCGGGGGGGTAAACGTGGTAGTCGCACAGTCGTTTGCCCGGATCTTCTTCAGGAAAGCAATCAATGTAGGGGTGCTTCCTGTGGTCTGCAAGGATGCAGAAAAAATTGCAGACGGGGCAAAGATCACCCTCAATCTCAAAAAGGGCATCATCGAAGCGGATGGCAAACAGTTTAAGATCGAGCCGGTGCCAAAGTTTATGCAGGGGATCATCGATGCCGGCGGGCTTGTGGAGTACGCAAAAAATCTCAAGGAGTTACCAGTATGTACAAGATAGCGGCAATCGGCGGGGATGGGATCGGCCCGGAGATTGTGGCCGAGGGAAAGAAAGTATTAGAGGCAGCAGGAGAGCGGTTCAACTTCGATATCCAGTGGACGGATTTCGATATCGGGGCTGATCGGTACATCAATTCAGGGAAACTCGTTACTGAAGATGAACTGGCAGAACTCTCGAAGTTTAAGGCGATCTATTTCGGTGCGATTGGTGATGAGCGGGTAAAGCCGGGCATCCTTGAAAAAGGCATCCTGTTAGCGCTTCGATTCCATTTCGATATGTACGTCAATTTACGGCCGATCAAACTCTTAAACGGTGTCGAGACACCGCTGGCCGGAAAGACCCCTGCGGATATCGACTTTGTCGTAGTGCGGGAGAACACTGAAGACTTCTACGTGGGGATCGGCTCCCGGTTTAAGAGGCACGAGAAGAAAGAGCTCAATGTAATCCGCGATATGTACAGCGTGAAGTTCGGTCTCGATGTGGAGAGCGATGCAGAGGAGATCGCCTACCAGATCGGGGTTATCACCCGCGAGGGTTCACGCAGGGTACAGACCTATGCCTTTGACCTTGCCATGAAGCGCGGGAAAAAACTCACGTCAGTGGACAAAGCCAACGTGCTCTCGGACGTATACGGTCTCTGGCGCGATGTATTTACCGAGACTGCAAAGATGTATCCCGATGTCAGGACCGATTTCAACTTTGTCGATGCGGTCACCATGTGGTTTGTCAAGAACCCCGAATGGTTCGATGTCGTGGTTACGCCCAATATGTTCGGTGATATCATCACCGACCTCGGCGCAATGATCCAGGGCGGGCTCGGTCTTGCCCCCGGTGGCAACATCAACCCGAAGGGCACTTCGATGTTTGAACCCATCCATGGATCGGCACCGAAGTACAAGAATATGAGCGTGGCAAACCCGATTGCTACCATCTGGGCGGGATCGTTACTGCTCGATCATATAGGAGAGCACAGCGCGGCTGCCGCAGTTGTTACTGCAATTGAGCAGAGCATAAAAGACGGCGTGGTGACTCAGGATATGGGCGGTTTGGCACGAACAACCAAGGCCGGATCGTATATCGCCGAATGCGTAAAGAAAGGGAAATCAACTTTCTGAATATTCCAATTTTTCCTGATAAAAGACAATCCTCATCTAAGAACGGCAGACTTTTTTGTCTTTTTTAATATTTTCGGATTCTCCTTTTCAAGGCAAGTTCTATTATGTCACAAATGAATATCGGATTGAATTGAAATTAGCCGATACCGATATGACAACTGCCGATACTCACCTGATGGAATGGATCCGTAATAAGAGCGAACGCCTTAATGCTTTACGCCCGCTCGACAAGGATCTTGTGAAACGATTACACCACGAGATGCGGGTTCTCCATACCTACAACTCCAATGCCATTGAGGGAAACACCCTCACGCTCTCTGAGACAAAACTTGTCGTCAATGAAGGTATTCTATCGTGCCCTTAGAAAAGCGGATTATGGTGATCTGTGTGAATTTGTACAGTTCATTGCCCGTGCAGTGAACGAAGCACTCTCCCATACTCTTGCCATAGCGGGGGAAAAGAAACACTCATTCCACTCCGCGAACTCTCACAGATGTCACACTATTCGCAGGAGTACCTGAGTCTTGCTGCCCGCAAAGGACTGCTGGATGCAACAAAGATTAACAAAACCTGGTACGCAACCAGACAAGCGCTGGATGAATACTGCCGTGAGCATGGCAGGAAACGGGCGTGAAAAAGAAAAGAAAAGATAAAAGTTTTTTATTCCGGTTCCGTAGCCATCAGGTATACCCCGGTACCGATTGCCCAGATGATGAGCGGGTAGGCAATCATCCGTTCCATCCCACCAGGTGACCACTCCCGCCAATAAATTGTCGGGCATCTATGGAGTTTCACCAACGGATTGTAGTCCCAATCC
>JAURZP010000447.1 GCA_030653335.1 Methanoregula sp.
TTTTCACTCGATGCAACATCCATAACCGTTGGCCCTGACAGACCCGGCAGCACGCGTTTTACTGCATCCAGGGATGTCCGTTTCACGTTCATCATCAGGTAGCACTGGCCCCGTGCCCGTATCACGCTCTCGAGTGCAAGATGAATCTCATCGATCTTCTCTTTCTTGGTCCGGAGCGATTCTTTGTTTGCGATCAGGAACGTTGAGGTCTGGAGCACTTCATCAATTACCCGCAGCCGGTTGGTCCGAAGCGTAGTGCCCGAGCTCGTCAGATCGATGATCGCATCCGCAATTCCGAGGTGCGGAGTGGCTTCGCAGGCACCACCGACAAGCACCACATTGACTTTTATCTTCTGCTGTTTGAAGTACGTGCGGGTGATGACCGGAAATTCAGTGGCAACCTTCTTTCCTGCAAGCTGCTTAACCGAGGTGATGGATGAATCATCCCGGACAGCCAGCACCAGTTTTCCTTTGCCGGACTGGAGATCGAGGAGCTCTTCTACATCGGACTCCCGCTCGATAACCATGTCGTGACCGGTGATGCCAAGATCTGCTGCACCTGTTGCAACGTATTCCGGAATATCGATCGGGCGGGCGAACAGGATCTCCACATGAGGGTCGAGGGTGCGGGTGATCAGCCGCCGTTCCCCGGTCTCTGCGAGATGAAGCCCGCTCTTTTCCACCAGTTCCATGATAGGCTCAGCAATCCTGCCTTTATTGGGGATTGCAAGACGCACAATATCAGAAAAAGGGGTGGAGGTACCGGTTTTTTTCCCGGCTTTTATTGTTTTTTTAATTTTTACAGCGTTCACAGTCTTTCCCGTTATGCGATCAGAACGTCCTGAGTTCACCACGGATAACTGCCTCGGTGACATGTGTAACAGTTGCGAGTTTTTCATCCACAATGGAGTGAATCTCACTGTTGATGTCTTTTAATTTATACCCGGATTGTGGCAGTACCTGCACGCTTGCAACAAGCGGCTGATCGATGGGGTGACCGATCTGTGAAAGAAGCCTGACGTACATCTCATCAATCCCGTCTACCTTTTTCACACACTCCGTTGCAATCTGGGTTGAGAGAAGATTATAGATCTTGCCGATGTGATTGATCGGGTTCTTGCCGCTGGTTGCTTCCATGCTCATCGGGCGGTTGGGGGTGATCAGACCGTTGCAGCGGTTGCCGCGACCCACAGAACCATCATCGCCCATCTCGGCTGAAGTACCGGTCACGGTCAAAAATACACTCTCCTTTTTAATGTCGTCAGCGGTGTTGACATGGACGACAACCTTGCGCTTGGTTGTCTTCTTTGCAATCCTGACAATCTCTTCATTGAGAAGGACCATGTATTCCTGGTATTCCTTGATATTTGCACAGTATTTGTCGACAATGGCGCACGCGATAGTGAGAGTGATCGTGTTGCCGTCGCGCAGACCCATGATCTTGATATCCTGTCCGATCGCAGGATATTTTTTCCGGAGTTTTGTATCGATATGTTCTGCTGAGTTTTTAATGATGGTCTCAACTTCTGAGAAGGGGGCATGTCCAACACCAAACGAGGTATCGTTTGAACGGGGAGTTTTACCCTGCAAGGGCTTGAAAACATCCCTCAGATCAGTTGAGCCGGTTCCAAGACGGCAGTCAATCATCAGGTCCCGGTTGAGGTTGAGTTCAGGGAGAATCTTGTGGAGATAGGTGTGTGCTGCTTCCACAGCCACTGAATCGGCGGGGATCGTGATGCCATTGAACTCTTTGGTTGCACGCCCGTCGATCAGGACAAAGATCGGGCGGATCATCCTACCGCCGCCGAATTTCGGGCGGGATTCTCCGGCAACCACTTCACCCTGATCGGTGTTGTGATGGAGGATAAACCCGAACTCATCGAGATATGCCTTGCAGAGTGCCTGGCTGATTGACTCAGCAATACCATCCGCAAGGCTGTCGGGGTGGCCAAGACATTTGCGTTCAACAAGTTCAATCCGCTGCTTTTCTAAGGGAATCTGGTCCAATGCTTCAATCTGAATATTTCTCTTCATTGTTTCCTCGGTCAAACTTCGTAATAATAAAAGGGACTGGGGGTGATATAACCGTTTTCTTCTGATGCCCAAAAATGATTGGGAGTAATTAAAAATGTAATATTGAAGGGTGCATTCTCACCATAAAGTATCTTAAATTCGTAATGTTTTTTATTTGACGAAGAAATCCACCCGCAATAAAGATCACCGTTATGAATGAAGGGCACAAGGGGCTTTGTGCGAAAAAAAACCAGACCTTTTTCTACAGAATTGCCCCGTGGAAAATATGCGTATGAGATATTTTTGTCAGAACAAAAAAGAAGAGTCCGATTGATTGTTCATTGAACGTATTTATCGTCTCAGGAACTTGTGGAGGATTGTCATCTCACGACCGGGGGGGGTCTTTTTAACCGGGGGTTTTACCGGGGCAGGTGCAACATCGCGCTCATCATCATCCTCATCAGCGGTAGATACCGTGATTTTTGGCACTTTCCTCTGCTGGACTTGCGGAGTGTGCGCATGTGTTGCAGAAGCGTGTGCTTTTCCGGAGGCATGCCCTGCTTTGTGAGCCGAAAGTTTGGTTCCGCACCCCGGGCAGAAGTTTGCGGTGTTAAGAATTTTCTTGCCGCAGTTATGACAGAACTGGGGATTTGCGGCTTCATCCCGTGCAGGTTTTTCATGAGTCTCCGGCTGCTCATCGGGTAGAATTTCAACAAACGGTGGGTGTTCGGGTTCTGCAACCGGCTGGCGGCGCATGGGTTCAGCAGTCACTCTTCTCACTGGGGTTGAAGGAGTCTGTTTGAGCGGCTGCATCGCACTCTTCATGGCAACTTTCATTGCCGACTGCACTTCAGGTTTTTTTGTATGTTTAATGTTCTCATTTTCGGTGGGGGGGATCTCCCTGTCATACCCCTTGATCGTGATCGGATTTTTCACCGGTTCCTGCTTCCGGACGGATGAACGCCGTGGGGGCTCTTCTTCTACAGGCTCCGGCTCTTTTTCTTCCTCGGGCATCTTATAACTCGAGAGAACTCGTTTGACCGGAGGTTGCTTCTCATGATCCTTGGCCGGCTTTTTTGTGGGATGCAGTCCCTGCCTCTGCGCGGGTTTTTCTGCTGGAGCTGCAGATGCCGGTTCTTCATCCTGCTGGATGGGTTCTTCTGCCTTCTTCTTTGCAGGCTTCTTATGAGGTTTTTCCACCTGGAGGAGCGAGATCCATTCGTCAACCTCATTTGAACGGTCCATACCATTCTGGACAAAGACTAACTTCATTGTCTTTATCTCATCGTCGGGTGATCGTATAGACAGGACAAGCACAGGATCTGAATTCTCGGAAGATTCACTGGTGCATTCCGATATGGTGTCCCTTGCAACATCTTTTGCTGTTACCTTGACTTTCTTCTCCTCAGTATCGATTAAAAAAATCCGCCTCTCGGTGAGATATGCATGGAAAAAGAATTTTTTCACAGTAACATTGAGAGAGCCGATCTGCACCTGTTCACCCGGCTGCAGGTATGGGGATAGTCCTCCCTGTCCATCATCTTCTGTTTCCACATCTTCATCCTGCAGTTTTGTGGGCCTTGTCCCTTTTTTTGCAGGACTCTCTTTTTGTATTGTCCTGCCTGCCGCTACGGAATCTTTCTTCAGGTTTTTTGTCTGGCTTTGTGGTATCTTGCCGCCACAATAGCCGCATTCCACAATATTGTCGCGTATATTCATCCCACAGTGAGGGCACTTCATCTAGGATCTCCTTAACCGGTATTCAGAGTAGATAACTATAATGTTTACATTGCATATGAAAAATTCTCTGATCGGTATCGCGCAATTCATGGTCCCGGGTTATGGGGTGTGAACCGGGGTGCGGTTCATCAGGGCATCAACAATCCGTACCTGTTCGTCCTCGTTATCAACAGA
>JAURZP010000449.1 GCA_030653335.1 Methanoregula sp.
CAGAAAGGGTATATGCCGCCTTTATAAAATGTATAAATCTTATTACTGCCGCGTGAAAATCAAAAATCTGAAACTTTATCGTGCGAGGTAAAAAATTCATGAATAAGAGTGATGCTGAAGCATTGTTGCGTCAGGGCATCGAACTCTATGACCTTGGCAGGTACCAGGAAGCCATTGTCATGTTTGACCGTGGACTTGCCCTGTTTCCCAAACTTGCAAAAGCCCATTATTTTAAAGGAATTGCCCTGTATGATCTCGGGAAATTTGATGAAGCGATCACCGCTTATGATCTTGCCCTGTCGATTGAACCTGGTGATCCAAATGCATGGTATAACAAAGCGGCAACATTAGCGCAGATTGGCAGGAACGAAGAAGCTCTCGATGCTTGTGAACAACTGCTCTCTATACAGTTTGACAATGCCGAAGCCTGGATCTTAAAAGGCATTGCACTGTACGAACTGGGACGTTTCAAAGAGGCAATCAGTGCATACGATCATGCGCTCACTCTGGAACCACAACATGCAAAAGTTTTCTATAACAAAGGTATAGCCCTTGGCGATATCGGCCGGCACCATGAGGCGATCATCGCATACGATAAAGCGATTCAGATCGTGCCCGGATATGCCCGGGCGTTCTATAACCGCGGGATCTCTCTTTATGAAATCGGAAAATACGAAGAAGCGCTGGCTGCATTTGAAAAAGCAAGTGAACTGGATCCCACAGATATATGGGTCTGGTATTACCGCTGTTTCATATTAGCAAAACAGGAACGATTTGAAGAAGCGGCGCAATCAGCAGCAAAATTTCTTGAATACGAGCCCAATCATGCTGACATCTGGACAATAAACGGCATTTCACTCCTGAAAACCGGAAAGTATGAAGAGGCGATATCCGCATTTCAACAGGCACTCACACTCAGCCCCCAGCAGGCAGATGCGTGGTATCACCAGGGACTTGCGCATAACCATCTCCAGCAATACAGCAATGCAATCCACGCTTTTGACAAAGCCGCAGAACTCAGCCCGGCTCAAGCCCAAACTTACTATAACCGGGGTATAGCCTATGCATTCCTGAATGACTATGATGAAGCGGTGCAGGATTTCGACCGGACCCTTTCTTTTGATCAGTCGAATGCCGATGCATTTTATCTAAAAGGAGTCTCCTGTATCAACTTATACCGGTATGATGATGCCCTTGATGCGTTTAACCATGCGTTGAACAAAAAAGAAGATCATGCTGCATCATTTTATTACCGCGGGGTTGCGCTCACACGGTTGGGCAGATACAAAGAAGCACTTGAATCATTTGATGATGCGCAGATTCTTGATCCAGCGTGTGCAGCAGCTTTGTACCAGAAGGGATTGTCCTTTGCACATCTCGGTCGCTATACTGATGCAATTATTTCCTATGATCTTGCATTGCAAATTCGTCCGGCATATGCGGATGCATTGTACCACAAAGGATTCGCTCTTGCAAAACTGGGACGAAATTCCGAGGCAATTACTGAATTTGACCGGACAATAGCCGAACAACCAAAAAAACCCCAGGCATACCACCAGAAAGGTCTCCTGCTTGCAAAACTCGGAAAATATGAAGATGCGGTTGATGCGTACCTGCGGAGTATTGAGATAAAACCCTCATATGCACAGGCATTCTATGACATGGGTCTTTCATATGCACGGCTTGAACAGTCAAAAGAGGCAATCGAAGCGTTTGAAAAGGCCATTGCGATCAATCCCAATTATGTAAATGCACATTACAACCGGGGGCTTGCCCTTGCCAGCCTTGGTCAGCATAGTGATGCTTTCGATGCTTTCGACCGGGCCGCAGAGATCGATCCTTCTCACACGCTGACTCTCTACCAGCGGGGCATGATGCTCATGCATCTTATGCGCTATGACGATGCCATGGATGCATTTGACTGTGTTCTTGCTCTCTCACCACAGAATGCCGGTGCATTGTATGAGAAAGCGATGGCTCTTGTGCAACTTGAACGACTGGATGAAGCGATTCTGGTATTTGACGAAGCCCTTGAACAGAACCCATCCCTTATCGATGCCTGGTTCCATAAGGGTTTAA
>JAURZP010000012.1 GCA_030653335.1 Methanoregula sp.
CAGCATATTTTCAAGCATTATGCCCCTGTGGGTATCACCCCGCATAAGATACGCCATAGTTATGCAAGTGAGCTTTACAAACGCTCAAAGAATCTTAGGGTTGTTCAGGAAAATCTCGGTCATACTTCAATAAAAACAACAGAGATCTATCTCCATACCGATATTGATGAGCGCCGCCAAGTCTACCAGCAGTTTTTCCCGCTATCCGGTACAAACGAGAAAGTATAGTTTTGCTCCCTGACGTTTCAATGGCAAGAAAATTTCTCCTGATTCTGTCATTTTTTTATTGTAAATATCCGCTCTGAAGAAATCATCCTGTAATGACGAGAAAACCATAACCAGTGAACTGGGTGAAATAAAAGCCTGTCCTCATGACGTACCTGCGCATAATGGTGCCGTATTAGTTATTCAGGAATTGTCGCATTCTGGTGGAGCCTTAATAGCTGGGGGTGAAACCCCCTGTAAGCATTCGGGTTTTTATGAGTATTTCAACAGAACGTGCTATGATCCCATGGATCATAGGTGGGAATCCAAATTCAGATCTATCTTTTTATCTGGCCAATTATCCCCAATTTTTGGTTTTTTTCGCGTTTAGTTGTCAAATCGGGGATTATTAGGATTTTTTATTTACGGGGGTATCTCTTCTTATAAACCTCATGATGCTATACCATACGAACAGTTTTTTTATTGCAATCAGGTCCCGGTTGAATGATGTGAACAACCCCTTTGATCCATTTATGGAATTTTTACGATAAGAAAAACCGGATAATCTTTTAAGATATGTAAAAAAAGGCACAGACGAATTGCGGCACAAACCGTGAGGAATTCAGATAGGTGGGGGTATCTTTTGAATCCTGTTCAACTCCTTATATTCAAAAGATTTGCAGGATTGTTTATAGTTCCCCAGATCGTATCGGGCCAATGGAAACGTTTGTGTTTCATGATAATCCAGATAAATAAAATTGATACCTCAATTCCTTCTGTCTCTTATACGGAATGGTTGAAAATGAAATCGGTAACTGCAATTGATGGAGAATTCAATTGCCAATTTTCTGAAATTGAAAATTGTTTAATGAAATCTGATTCAATTTGAAGTAATCTATTGTGAAAATATCCTTAAATCTAATAATTTTGGAAAACCAATTTTACGATTATAACAATCATTCAAATAGAAATTTTCAAATGTTTTTCAATATTATGATATAATATTCAAACATTTCCATTGTTTTAAAATTCCATTCTACGATGATAATTTATTTCAACACTATTTTTTTTTAATAAGTTTCTGATTTTATGTGAAATGTCGTCCGGATTCAATGTTATGGAGATCCAAACTTATTATGGTAAAAAAAGGTTAATTCAATATTTCTAAAATATTTCAAATTATCATCTGTAAATCCAATCAATTCAAATTATTTCGAAAAAACGATTTTTCAGGAAAACTATTTTTTTTTGGGAGATCTTTTAGAATGGTTTCCAAAGTGTATTTTAGATGATCGAATAATCCAATGTTCTGAAAAGCAAATTTTCTGAAGACAATTCAAAGGCAATTGTTGATTTATCAAAACTTTTACTATCCTCTATCATAGTTTAACCGAAATCTAATATTTTAGTAGAACTGATTTTCTGAATGAATTTTCTATTCCAATCCATATATTTTATCCACTTAAAATATTCTGTCCGGTATTTCACCAATTCCAATCAGTTCTAAACTAATTTTCATACGAAGAAAGATTCAAATCCGAAAATATCCAATGTTTTACTATATGCCAAAGACCCATAAACGAAAGTACGAGAAAATCGATGATGCAGAGATTGATCTTGTTGTCCAGTGTAATGACAGCCATGAGTTCTATGAAAGGTATCGTCAGGTATTTCCCACCAAAAAGAAAGGAATTGACAGTATCAGTAAAATCTGGAAACGCCGCAGTGAATTTTTAAAGAAACAGCAGCCCGCTGAGGAACCCCTCGAATCTGCAATTAATTCTTCTCGTGAACTTGAGTCACTCATGACCGAACAAAATAAAATTCTGGCTGAATTGTCGGGTGTTATGAAAGAACATCTCAAGGTAAGCAGGGAAATACTGGCACGTCTTCCAAAACAGATTCAGAAATATGAGGAACACACCATCCCCAAAAACAGTGAAACACGAACTCCTGAACAAAAAGAGCCAGGAAAGAAAACCAGTATGGAAAAACCAGCAGACATAATGATTGGATCATAAATATCCGGTTTTTCCACGCGGATCGATGGGGTTCTATCCCGATTGGAGGAGTCGAGGCAAAAAAGATCCGCTGATGATCAAGAATACGTGCGCCCCGTTCACTAATCAGGGATCCAGGTACTTATCAATGCACTCGAAAAATCCAAAGAATGGGAGAGCCACTGTGAACGAAAATATCAGAAATTGTTGTGCTGATCGCTTGC
>JAURZP010000472.1 GCA_030653335.1 Methanoregula sp.
CCCTTTCTCTTCCACCAGAATGATGCCAGAATAACCGGAATATACATGAAGTGGGTGAAAATAGTACAGATTCCAAGAGCCAGATGGAACCAGACGGTCAGAAAGCAGCTAAAAGCAATAAGGGCTGCTATCACGATGATTTTTTGGTTTTCTTTATCTGAAGCGGGTATTTTCATATTTAAAGTCCTTCCTTTATGGAATATACGGCGAGTATGAAAAAGTCCCCTGCCTTTTTCATCAGCCTTCTCTGCTGCTTTGCATCATAGCACGCTCTGTTAAAATTCTCATTCATGGGACCTCAAAGGGAAGGCAGGGGAAATAATAATAATCCCCTTTTTTAGATGTTCGTGCTCGTCCCCTGTTGAGCGGGATCGCAGAGGTTCTCTTGTTACTTTCAGATGGTACAATACGTTCTTCACTTCACATCCTGTGCAACCGGAATCCGAATCACAAACGCCGTCCCCGCACTCCGGTCCAGTTCAATGGTGCCGTCCAGTTGTTCCCCCCCTGAGCACACCAGCCGGAGCCCGAGCGATTCGGTATTGCGCCAGTCAAAGTCCTCAGGTATACCCGCACCGTCATCCTGCACGATGATACAGATCGTATGGTCATCTTTTTTCCCGGTTACGGCGATTGCGCCCTTCCTGCCAGAAGGAAACGCATACTTGAGCGAGTTGGAGAGGAGTTCGTTGATCAGCAGTCCCAGCGGGATCGCACGGTTGATATCCACCCGGATATCCGAGATGTCAACCGTCAGCCGAACCGTTGCCGGCGTGACATCGTAGAACTTAAACAGGTTTGCACCCATGAACCGGACATAATCCGACAAACCAATGCTGGAGATATCCTCCGATCGGTAGAGCCGCTCGTGGACGAGTGCCATTGCCCTGACCCGGTTCTGGCTCTCCCTGAACATTGCAAGCGTTGCCGGATCGGTGATATGACGGGACTGGAGGTTCAAGAGGCTTGCGACAATCTGGAGGTTATTTTTCACCCGGTGGTGGATCTCCTTGAGCAGCATCTCTTTCTCCTTGAGGGTGGTATTGAGCTGCGCCGTGCGGTCAGCTACTTTCTGCTCCAGTTCCTCAGCGAACTGCCGCAACTGCTCCTCTGCCTGTTTGCGCTCGGTAATATCTACAAGGATGCCCCGGATACCCACTGGTCTCATGTCCTGAATGATTGCATCGGTATAGATGATAACAGGGAACGTGCTCCCGTCTTTTCTCACTGCCGTATACTCTGCGCCTCCAAGGGATTCCCCGCTTAAGACTCTCTGTATATCTTCCCTGACCCGGTCATGATCCAAGGGAGCGATTACCTGAAAGGCATTCATTCCTTTATCAAAGTCCTCTTGCGTATAGCCAAAGGATTTCAATGCAATTGGGTTGACGGTTGTAATAGTTCCCTTTTCATCAAGTTCAAAAACCGTCTGCGGCAATAACTCAATCAAATCCCGGTATTTTCTCTCACTTTCGCACAGCACCTGCTCTTTTTTACTGAGTTCGTCATAGTTTTGCCGCAGCTCCTCCTCGGTTGATGTCAGCTGTTCATATGCAGCATGGAGTTCTTCGTTATTGCGGATCATTTCTTCTTCTGCCCGCTTGCGGTCGGTGATATCCTTGAAATCCTCAACAATGCCAATAACATCACCGCCAGAGTCCCGGAACGGGGTTGCAGTTACAATGCAGGGAATTGATTTACCGTCGGGACGTTCCTTTTCCACCTCATCCTCAACATACTCCTCACCGCCAAGGATCCTGGCCAGACAACAACCGGGAGTGCGACAGTGGGGGCCCGGAAACACTTCATAACACTTCCTGCCTGCTGATTTATCCCTGCTTATGCCTGCCAGTTTCAGGAACGTCTCGTTCATCCGGAGTATATTGAAATCCTTATCAACCACCCGCATACCATCAGCGGCAGTCTGGAATATCTGATCCAGTTCTGCATGACTGTCTCTGACCATCTCCTCTTTTCTGGCAACCCGCTCACTTAAAAAGGCAATTACAGAGGATACGAGGATAAATGAAAATCCCCGCAAATAATCCTCATCAATACCTACGTCCCCGCTAATAAGCTTGTGTCCTATGATGAGAAACCCGGCTAAAAAGACTGCCACCACTATACCCTTTCTCTTCCACCAGAATGATGCCAGAATAACCGGAATATACATGAAGTGGGTGAAAATAGTACA
>JAURZP010000475.1 GCA_030653335.1 Methanoregula sp.
CATTCACTTTTACCAGCTCTTCTTAAACTTCCCGTAGCAGATCCATTTACGCACCCACGATCTGGTGCAGCCGGTATGAATCTCTCGTAGCCCGGTATCCCGCATCAGTGCACGGATCTCTGAAAGGGGCATCCCGTGTTCAGGTTTTGCAGGCTCGCTGATGAACAGTATGCCTTCCGGCCGCAGGCATTTTGCGAGCGCACTCACGACATCAATGCGGGCCGCAGGCTCGATATCGTGCAGGACAAAATGTATGATGACAACATCGAAATGATTTTTGGGAATGGTCATCCGTGTGATATCGCCAATAAGGTATTTGATATTTGTAAAAGATTTCAGTCTTCGTCTGGCTTTCTCTACCCAGTACGGAGAAATTTCAACACAGGATAACGATCCCTCCGGTATGAGCGACCGGACAAGCGCACTGGAAAGACACCCTCCTCCGCTACCAAATTCCAGTACACGTTCGGTGCCGGAAAGTCCAAGACTTTTTACAAAGACAGGGTGGGAAAAACGGGTGCGGATCCGGTAATCGATCAGTTCTTCTTCTATGATCCGTGCAAATGGTTGACGATCGGTTTCCATGTTGTTTCCTTCGTGTGCCATAAGAGTGCCAAAGTCCCACCGGTAAAAAATCTTATAAAGGTTCAGGCAGTGAAAAAAAGGGCGTTATTATCCCATAGGTTGGTACTGGTTCGGTGTGACGAGCGAAATGGATGTCTGGTATATCAGGACATCTCCGTTAGTTGCTGTCATCGACAGCTGGTTGCCATTCACATTGTATGCCATTGTTTTTCCCAGAATAGCAAGATACATGGTCTCCTGTTGCGCTAGCGTCTCACAATACTTTTTTGAGGAGGCGATGTTGCTAATCGTCATCCCGTTCCCTTTTGGCGTTGTCATTCCGGTTAAAGTAAATGATCCAAAGTAGTTGTTGCAACCGTCATACCCGGTAAGTGATCCATCCGGGTTGAAGGTTAAAGAGATCTCAGTGGTAGGATGCGTGACTGCGGTTCCATCCTGTATTCCCATTGTTGTGAGAACCCAGTAACGGGTCAGTTGAACAGGCACCATGTTTGGTGTTGGTGTAGCGGTTACAACTACCGTTGGGGGCAGCGGTGCAGGAGTTGGCTTGGGTGCGGGCGTGGGAGGGGTAGTACA
>JAURZP010000480.1 GCA_030653335.1 Methanoregula sp.
CGTACGGGTATGTCATCAAACCCTACGATGAGCGGGAACTCCACTCCGTCATTGAGATGGCGCTTTACAAGCACCGGATCGAGCGCGAGATCAAGAAACGGGACGATGTTCTCTTTGCCGTGAGCTCCGCAGTTGAATGGCTGTTAAGGATCTCCCGCGTGGAATCTCACGCGCCCCGCGATTTCAATACCTCAGATATCCGGGATATCCTTGAACCCGTTGGCCTTGCACTGGACGCCGGTGCAATCGGGATCTTCAAGGCAGACACCGATCCTGCGGGTTTGGAAACGTTCAGCCTGATCTATGAATGGGGATGCCCTGCCTATCACTCCAGCCTCTACAAACCGGAACTGAAGCAGTTCACGTTTAAGGCTTTTGGGATTTCCCGCTGGCATGACCTGCTGATGAAAGGCGATATTGTTGTGGCAAACATCTCCGCTCTTTTAAAAGACGAGAAAAAGCTCTTCGACCTGCTTGGGGTGAAGTGTGGAATTATCCTGCCCATCTTCATCCATGATAACCTCTGGGGTTTCATCGGGTTTTTCGATCTCTCTGAAAGGACGCGGTCAGCAGACGAGGTTGAGGCACTGCGCATAACGGCAAACCTGCTTGGAGCGGCATTGGGGTACAAGTAAATGTTTCACCTCCTGCTTTGGAACACAGAGGGGGCCGTGAGTATTTCCGGCATTATATCGCCCGTACGTGGACACGGGAAATGTCAGAAGGCAAAATCCTCCGTACCTGTGCACAGGATAAGGTGAAAACAATAATGGCCCCTGCCCCGGTTATCCTTATTGTCGAAGATGAAGTGATCGTAGCAAACGACATAAAAGAGACCCTCATCAGCCTTGGATATGGTGTTGCGGGAACTGCCAAGTATGCGGAGAGTGCGCTGGAAAAAATCGCAGAAACCCAACCCGATCTCGTGCTCATGGATATCCACCTTGCCGGTCCGATGGATGGCATCGAGGCAGCAGGTTTTATCCATACAAGGTATGGCATCCCTGTCATCTTCCTCACTGCCTATGCGGACAATGCCCTGCTGGAGCGGGCAAAATTTACCGAACCATACGGGTATATCATCAAACCCTACGATGAACGTGGACTTCATTCCGCCATTGAAATGGCTCTTTACAAACATACCCTTCAGCGCAGGCTTAAGGAGAGTGAAGAGACCACCCGTGTGATGGTGAATGCGACTTCTGACTTCCTGTACCTGCTCAGTGCAGACGGGAAAATCCTTGTGGCAAATGAGGCGCTCGCTGAGATGGCCGGGGTGGCATCAGAAAAACTGGCCGGAACCAATGCCTATGATCTGGTGGCAAAGAAGATCCTCACTCCGAAGATGGCCTGCTTCCGGTTGACCGTGCGGGAAGAAAAACACTTGAATTTTGAAGAGCAGCTGAACAACAGCTGGTATGATGTGACCATCTATCCGGTATATAATGCCAAAGGCAATGCGGAAAAGTTTGCAGTCATTGTCAGGAACATCACTGCAAGGAAGCACGCAGAAGAACAGGTAAAGAACAATGCCGAGTATT
>JAURZP010000482.1 GCA_030653335.1 Methanoregula sp.
GGTACGGGACATCACCGAACAGAAACATGCCGAGGAGGGATTAAGGGAGAGCGAGCGCAAATTCCGGGCTATCTTCGACCAGACATTCCAGTTCATCGGTCTCATGACTCCGGATGGCACACTTATGGAAGCGAACCGGACTGCAATGGAATTCAGCGGAACAAAAGAATCGGATGTCATCGGTAAGCCCTTCTGGGAAACCCCGTGGTGGACTCATTCAGGAGAACTTCAGGAAAAATTGCGGGCAGCGGTACGGGATGCAGCACAAGGAGAGTTTGTACGCTTCGAAGCTACCCATATGGCCGCAGACGGACGTCTCCATTATGTCGATTTCTCATTAAAACCGGTGAAGGATGAAGCAGGCCATGTTATCCTGCTCATACCGGAAGGGCGGGACATCACCGAACGCAAGCGGGCGGAAGAACAACTGGCCGTGTCCATTGAGCGTTTTAACATCGTAGCCCAGGCAACAAACGATGCCGTGTGGGACTGGGATCTGGAGACAAACAACGTGTGGTGGAACGATGCGATTTACACCGTCTATGGATATCAGCGCGATGATATCGAAAAGACGACTGAATCGTGGTATACCAGGCTACATCCCGAAGACCGGGAACGGGTCGTCACCGGCATCCATGCAGTCATCGATGGCGGAGGACAGAACTGGACGGACGAATTCCGGTTTCGTAAGGCAGATTCATCGTATGCATACATTCTTGACCGGGGATATATAATCCACGATACCCGCGGAAAAGCTGTGCGCATGGTCGGGGCGATGCTTGACATCACCGGGCGCAAACAAGCGGAGGAGGCACTGCATTTATTCAAGGATTTGGTGGAACACTCCACCGACGCCATCGGCATGTCAACCCCTGAGGGGAGACACTATTATCAGAATAAAGCTTTCGATCGCATGTTCGGGGGTATCGGAGATATTCCCCCCGAGACCGTGTATGTAGACAAAGCGATCGGAAAACAGGTGTTTGACACGATCATGGGCGGAGGAAGCTGGCAGGGCGAAGTGAAAATGTTCAGGAGTGACGGGACAATTATGGATATTCTCCTGAGTGCCTACGCCATCAGGAACCAGGACGGTCGTATCATCGGGCTTGTCGGCCTGCATACCGACATCACCGAACAGAAACATACCGGGGATAAGATCAAAGCATCCCTTGATGAGAAAGTCCTGCTCCTCCGTGAGATCCACCACCGGGTCAAGAACAATCTCCAGATCATCATCAGTTTAGTCAACCTCCAGATGCGCCAGATCGATGATGAACGATTGAAACAGGTCATGGCAGAGACCCAGAACCGGGTGCGGGCAATGGCCTTTGTCCACGAAAAGCTGTACCAGTCCGAGGATATCTCCCACATCGATCTCGCCAACTACACCCGGTTTTTAGTATCCCACCTTTTCTCGTTCTATGGCGTTGATTCCCGGCAGGTGGCCCTGAACGTCGATATCGGGAAGATCATGCTCAGCATCGACACGACAATCCCGCTGGGCTTAATCCTCAACGAACTGATCAGCAACGCGTTGAAACATGCGTTTCCCAACGGAAGAACAGGCACGTTGTCCATCACGGTACGGGAAGAGGATAAGGCACTTTACCTCACCATAAAGGATGATGGTATTGGAGTACCTGCTGATTTCGACTGGCGGAATGCGGAAACGCTGGGGCTCCGGCTGGTGTGCTCGCTGGTGGAGCAACTCGATGGTACTATTGAGCTGGACCGGAGTGTGGGGACGGCATTTACGATTGTCGTAAAGGAGAAGGAATGATATTCATGCATAAGTATAGAAATGAGGATTCGCCGGAAGTGATGAAAACCCCCATATAGTGCGGACGAAATGAATTTTATGGACACCTCACCCATGTTACCGGATAACCCGGACCGGGACTTCGCCAATGGGAAAAACGCTCTGGATATTTTTGTCACTCACACAGAATGCGATGAACGATCCCTGCATGGCGACCAACCCGCGACAGCCCCCCCTTAAAAGATATCGAACGGATCTATGAAGATGCACTCTGAAGAAACGCCTGACTGGCAAAGCCAGAGGAACAAGATCATCGGCCTTGGTGAGTCCTCCATCCGGAAGAGTTACTATCATGAGCTCCAGCAGAAGATGGCAGAGCTGGAGAAGAAGAACGAGGACTTAAAGGCGGCATACGAAGACCTTTCCTCCAATGAGGAAGAACTCCGGCAGAATTATGAGGATCTGGCCCATAGCGAGCAAAGGACCCGGGAAAGTGAGCGGCGCTTTGCTGACATCATCAGTTTCCTTCCTGATGCAACCTTTGTTATTGACAAAAACGGGGTGATCCTTGCATGGAACCGCGCAATGGAGGAGATGACGGGGGTTCCTGCAGAACAGATGATCGGGAAAGGGAATTATGAATATGCTCTCCCGTTCTACCATGAGCGGCGTCCGATTGTGATCGATCTCGTCATTCACGATGACCCGGCAGTTGCAGCAGATTATCCGGTTATAAAAAATGAAGGCAGAACCCGGATCACTGAGATATTTATTCCACACTTCAATAATGGCGTGGGAGCTCACCTCTGGCTTACGGCATCCCCCCTCTATGATGCAGACGGGCATCTTACGGGAGCAATTGAATCCATCCGCGACATCACCGGGCAGAAACACGCCGAGGATAAGATCAAAGCAGCCCTTGATGAAAAAGTCCTGCTCCTGAGGGAGATTCATCACCGGGTCAATAACAATCTCCAGATCATCATCAGCTTAGTCAACCTCCAGATGCGCCAGATCGATGATGAACGATTAAAACAGGTCATGGCAGA
>JAURZP010000487.1 GCA_030653335.1 Methanoregula sp.
GGTACGCCTAAAGTCACCGCGAGATTCTGCTGGGGGTCGCCGTCAATGGCAAGCACCCGGAATCCTTCCTGTGCAAAAAGGTGGGCGAGAAGGGCGGTGATTGTGGTCTTGCCGACCCCGCCTTTCCCGGTAATGAGGATCCGGATCCCGTCCTTGCTGGCAACGTGAGGAATATGACTGTTTCCTGCGAGTGGTACGCCTCGTGGTTCTTTGTACCCGCTCATATCCCGAGCTCGGTCCGCTTGCGTTCGATGTGATCCGAGATGAGCACCGCTGCCTTTACCGGGTCGGGTTCGACTGCGAAACTCGCGTTCACTACGCCTTTTAACCCCTCGGTCAGGAGTGACACGGTTGCCGGGCTTCCTGCAATGTGCGGCATCACGCCGAGCACCGTGTAAACCCCGGATGCAACAAAGTATGCCCCGATAGAGACTGCCTTCTGCGAGTACCATTCGGGCGCTGCACCGGCAATGGGCAGTTTATGGATCGGCACATTGAGTGCATTTCCGAGTTCCGCTGCAAGCACGAGGATACGGGAGTTGTCCACGCAGGAGCCCATGTGGAGCACCGGTGGGATCTTCAAGGATTCGCAGACTGCCCGGAGGTTGTCACCTGCGAGTGATGCAGCTTCAGGCCGGAGGAGACCGGCTTTTCCTGACGCGATCGCGGCACAACCCGTCTCGACACAGAGGATGTTTCTCTTGATGAGTTCCTTTGCCAGTATCACATGCCCGGAGTCGTGCTTCACGTGCGGATTGTTACACCCGACAATCCCTACCGCACCCCGGATCTTTCCGGCAGCGATCAGGTCGATGAGCGGTTTGAACGAACCGCCGAGTGCGTTCTTGATAGCCTCGTTCGAGAACCCTGCCATGACCGGCATAGGCTCTCCCGGGATAAGCACCCGTTTCGGGTTACGGTTCTTGTAGTTCTCGACAGCCATCCGCACAATCGCTTTTGCGGTCAGGTAGGCATCCTCTGCGTGGAAGTCAAAGAAGTACGAGCCGGGGATTGTGGCTTTCGAACTCGTAGAGATGATCTGGGTATGGAAGCAGCTTGCTGTCCGGGGGAGTGAAGGGAAGATGCACTGGTAGTCCACGACCATTGCTTCAAGAGCGCCGGTTGCGATGATCAGTTCCTGGTTGAGATGGTTACCGGTCATCGGGATGCCCTTTCTCATGAGCAGTTCATTACCGGTACAGCACATCCCGACAAGGTTGATGCCCTTCGCACCGTACTTCAGCGCGAGTGCTTTTAACTCCGGATCAGCGACGGCTTTTACCATCACTTCCGAGAGCATCGGGTTGTGGCCGTGCACCGAGATGTTCACCTGATCCGCTTTGAGCACGGCAAGGTTCATCTTCGAGCTGGTAATCGTGGGCGTGCCAAACAGGATATCCGAGACATCAGTGCCGATCATCGAGCCGCCCCAGCCATCCGAGAGCGAAGTGCGCAGCCCCTGGAGCAGGATGTTGACGTAATCTGCACCAACGCCCATCTGGATGCGGTGCATGGAGTCCACGATTTCACGGTCAATGCCCCGCGGCGTAATGCCCAGTTTGTCCCAGATCTCGCGGGTGGCTTTCGGGGCTCGGTTGAGGAACTGGAGCGTATTCTTCTTCATCCCGTACTCGTCGAGCATGGCGCTGCCGAGTTCCGCAGCCAGCTGCTCCGGTTTCTTCCCGTCCGTTTTGATTCCATACTCCTTGCAGATCCTCAGGAGTTTTTCTTTGTCGGTGATCGCGTAGTCTTTGGTCTTACCAGTTCCAAGGAGATACAGCGTCTCGACAATATCGCGGCCATGATCCGAATGGGCTGCAGCACCGGTTGCGATCATATCCAACATGTTCCGCGAAACGATCAGGTCGGCATCGGCACCACAGACCCCACGGATGCGGTGGGGCGGGATGATCCGGCAGGGACCCATAGTGCACCGTGAACAGGAGGTTCCGTTCTCACAGTGTTTGCAGGGCGGCTGCTGCATCTCGAACCGGTCCCAGACCGTCTCGATGCCCTCTTTCATCATCAGTTCAAGGACCGGTTTTGCGTTCTCGTCTGTCGTCCGCTCATTCTTCTTCTGCTCGATTAATGCCGGGTTAAGGAGCGACATTCTCGCCCTGTCAAGCTCGCAGACATCGAGCTTCTCCCGGATCATCTGGGGTTTTGGTTCCTTGTCCATTCTACACTCACACCATTTTTATTGGGTAGTTGGTAATCCACCATCGCGGTATATATCATTTGCCTCACACGGGCAGGTAACCCTATAAGTGCCGGGCAAGGGGAGGAAATATTGCAGGACCCTCTGCCGGCTTCGGATGAAATGTTCTCACCCATTAATTAGGAAAGGGGGAGGATTGAGGTACTATACGGCTGTCGACCAGATCAGCATCATCGATCTAGTGGGTGGTGCTGTAGCTGCAGCAATCTTCTACAACCGGATAACAGCGGAGTGAGTGCTGCTGAATCCTTATTTCGCATTCCGGCAGCCAATCCTCGTAAGATACCGGAAAACCACTGATCGGAAAAAAGCATGAATGAGGAGAGATCAATCTCCCCGTATCAGTTATGGTGGGGGTTTACGAGCCGGACGATCTTATCCCCAATCTTCTGCGCTTTTTCTATTGCTTCCTTATCATCAAGCACTTCGCCTGCATGATACCCGCTACCCTTGACCGAGCCCAACGATGAAAATTCATGAGTGCTTAAGAATCCTTCAAGCGTCTGGATCGTCCGGCTTGCACCTTTATGCGCCTGTACCGCTACAGCGACACCCTTTCTGCCAGCCAGCTTCCGGTCATGGTAGAGGGAATACGTGCGATCGATGAAATTCTTGAGATGGCCGCACACATCGTAATAATACGTGGGCGAACCGATCACGAGCACATCGCAGTCAAGCACTTTGTTGATTATTTGTTCCCAGTCATCATTCTTGATGACACAGCACTTCGTCTCCTTGCATTTCTCACAGCCCAGGCAGGGATGGATCTTCTTGCCTGCAAGCGAGATAAATTCTGTTTTGATCCCTTCTCCCTGGCAGCGTTCGAGAACGACGTCAACCAGCAATGCGGTGTTGCCTTCCTTACGCATGCTCCCTGATAAGCCCAGTACCTTCATATTTTATACACAACTCACAAGCACAAGATAGTATTGGTGGCCGGTTCAAGCATGAGATGCCGTTCATCATCAGGGTCGTGCGGACCGTAAAAAAAGTGCGATACGCAGTTATAATCGCTGCTCCCGAACCTTGGAATGCCATCTCTGGTTTATGCGCCAGCCTGCATTCCGTGAGAACCAAAGTGGCTGCGTTTTTCGATGTGGGTGCTGTTGTAGATCGCCGCCCGCTTTCGCACAGCTTCGCCGTGCTCGCCCCAGCTCCACGACCAGCTCCCCTCTTCTTCCTGTCCATAACCCCATTTTTCAGACACCCCCGGAAAAAATGACCTCGCTAATGACCCTTTGCAGGGCAGATCTCTCCTAAAACAGGCAAACCACCGGGAAAAACAAACCTCGATTTAAAGGCCATTGGCGGCCTTCATTTTTCAAGCCCAATCCAGCCGTATTTTGACAAACAGAACAATATCCAAGCACTAATTTTCACATTCCGGAACCGGATGGTTTTAGAGAGGGTTTCCGGACCGGAACCCGGCAATCGGAGCCCAAATTGGGCTTGTTTTCCCTCATGGTACATCCCACTATATTCCGGGGGTCTCCGACGAAGGATAAATGAGGTGTTGGAGCGTCTCATACCCCGATCCCCGTAATCATCCAAACCACCTGCTGAGCTGCGCGACTATCTTAGTCTTTCACCGTGTTTTCTCAAAAATTTCCTTGCTCGGGAACCACGTCGCGAGATCCGTCAGATTGATGTGAGTGAGGAGGTATGAAGCATTCTTTTCGAACGTGGCCACGGGCGTATATCGGTGTTCCGGATAAATCCGGTATCCCCAGCTTTTATTCGCATTTCGGAAAATGATGTCATAATCATATTCCCCAGACGTCTTGTTGTAATCGAGGATAATTAAGTGAGGGGTTCTGTCGATATTCTGTGTCCCATCGACAATGTCCCCCGTGTGGTATTGGGGAGTTATTTCCGGAGAGGTTCCCGGAGTCACCGTTACTCCCGGAACTCCCGTAGTCTGCCCAGGAACCGGTGACAACGGCGGCTGGGATGTCTCTGTGCATGCAGAGACAAGAATCAGCGCGAAGAGCAACCCGGCAAAGATGACGGGGAGTGTTTTATTTTTCATCATAGACGACTTCATGATAAAGGAATATATCTGAAATGTGTATCCTGTTTCCCGACTGGTGCGAGTTGTTAACCGGTATAATCTTATTCAGGAGATGCCACCCCCGGTAACAAGTCAGTCCTGTTCCCGGATATAGGTGAGGATATTTCTTCCGGGTATCCCGCCGGAGAACGATTTCCCATCAGGGGTCATATCGTACGTACAGGGGAAAGAAAATTTGCCATGTGACACCCAGGTACCAGTAAGTCTCGGAGGGTTCCC